>JBGTIE010000781.1:0-6264 GCA_041745855.1 Lysobacterales bacterium
GCGGGCGCGGCGTCGACCAGGGCGAACAGCAGTTCGTAGGTCAGCTTCGTCAGGGGAATGCGCTGGATGTCGCGGAACACGGCGCGCTGGCGGGCATCGAGCGTCAGGTCCGCGAACTCGAAGATCGCCTGCGGGCAAGGGCCTGCCGCCTTCTCATTGGCCATCGTCCACCCGTGCAGCGACCGGCGCTATGGGGGCAGCTTACGCCAGTGTCCGGAAATCTTCACGAAACCTTGGGACCGGCTTCAAGCAAGTCAGCAGGGGCGCGCGCATGCTGGTTGACGTGGTGAGAGAGGGAGCATGGGCACGGTTTCCCGTGTACGCGGCTTGCGCCGCACGGCTCCCATGTACGCAGTGAAGTGACTTTGGCAAGGAGAAAGACATGAAATCCAGGAAACTCGGCAAGATTGGCATTGCAGTGACGGTAGCGGTGGCGGGCAGTTTGTTCGTCGTGGCGGCTCCGGCGGTCGCCGGAACCCTGCTTGGCGGTGCGACCGTGACCAACCCCGCTCGCGGCACCATGGATGGTTCGGTGATCGATGGCCCGGTGAAACTGATAATGCCCAGACCCCGGAACGGCGAGCAGTTCGACATCGTGGCCGCCTACGTCAATATTCCGCCCGGTGGCGGCATCGACTGGCACACCCACCCTGGGCCGACTTTCGGCATCGTGACCGGCGGCGGCGCACTCACCATCCTCAATGACGAGTGCGTCGCAAAAGTCCACGAGACGGGGGACGCCTTCGTCGAAGGCACGGCCATACATACCGCGCGCAACTACAGCAATGCGCCGGTAACGGTCCGGGTGACGTTCTTCCTGCCGCATACGTCTCCGCCGACCCCGCCGACGGTGTTCCTGACGCCGGCAGACGACGACGTGATGGATGCGTACTGCGGCCTGGTGGATTGAGCCCACATCCGGCGCGGCTGCAACGTCAGCGTCGACCAGGGCGAGAAGATCGCGCGCTAAAACCATCATATTCCCGCGTGACTGAGTGAGTGATGGTGCGGCTATCCGAATATGATGCTTCACAAATCGCCCCGGTTCCCCCCGGGGCGATTTCTTTGGTGCAACCCGCCGGGAAAATCGGTCTGTCCCCAGTGCTCTCGTCCCAGTGCTCTCTCGGCGTGTCCATGCGCCGGTTTCCACGGGAGTTTGGTGACAGGCAAGCGTGGGTGTGTTTCATTTTCGCCAATTGCCACTATCTGCACCTGCTGCACTGTGCGCTGGCGAACATTCGAGCGCGCGTGTGTTCGTTGGCGTTCGTTCGTTCGTTGTCGGACAGACGAGGTTGTGTGTGCGGGGCAGACTGTTTCATCGCCAGCGCGACCCGTCGAAACCCGGGATCTATCACTCACAGCAGCATGACGATGGAGAGCCACATGCCCTATCTGGATCTAAGGCTGACGGCGAGCGAGGATGTCGCTTCCGCGATGATCAACCTGATGGGCTCGATAGAAGGTATCGAATCTGCCGAGGAGATCGCCGACCTGATGCTGCACATGGATGACCCGGACTCGAGTTCCGCGGGCCTGGCAGACAACATCGGCCCAGGCACCCATCTGCTCAGGATTGTTGCCGGCAATGACACAGGTCTTCGACGCGCGCTGGAGGTTGCGGAAGCCTCAGCGCACGATCATGGCGCGGCGCTGGAGGTGGTCGACAACCACGAAAGGTAGGGAGCGGGAAAATCGGTCTGTCCCAGCGCGCGCGGCGGCATGGGCGAACTCAAGCCCCAAGCCAGGCGCCTGTCGCTCGTACCAGGCTGGCCTCTAGCCCGAGCTTCCGGCCTGAACGTGATGCGCATCAGTGGTTGCGCTGAAACAGTTCAGCGCGAAGCTGCTCCCAGAGAATCGCTGACTCGGGCTGGGCATCATGCGCTGCCAATCGGCGCCGGATCTCCTCACGCTGCCCTTCGGACAGCTGTACCGCTGCGGGGCTCTCGGCCACGATGCTGTCCCAGATATCCTCGACCCGCTGAATCCGCTCCGGAATGGAAAGCTGCAAAAAATCGGTCTTTGGGTCGCTCATGCCAAGAATGGTACGACGCTCCAGACCTTGTCGGCCATCGCGAGAGGTAGGCAAGGATCTGATGCGGGCGCAGTGGCGATGGCCCGTAGGTATACCACTTTGCGGAAGCGATGGGTGACGGCTTGTGGGAGGTTCGAACGGCTTTGCCAAGCAGGCGTATAGCCCGCGTGCTGCTCGCGGTCGATGATGGTGTGCTCGTTGCTCTACACGCGTTCGTCAAGAAGGCTCGGAAGACGCCGCTTGCCGAGTTGGCAGTCGCCCGAAGGCGACTCAAGGAGTTGATTCATGAGCAAACAGAATCGCGGTAGCAGTCTTGATGACTTCCTCAAGGACGAAGGTACGTTTGATCAAGATCAGGCCTTGGCCATCAAGGAAGTCATCGTTTGGCAATTGAAAGATGCCATGCATGATCAGTCCCTGAGCAAAGCTCGGCTGGCCGTACTACTCGGAACCAGCAGGTCACAAGTCCGGCTGCTCGACCCTACGCGAGACGTGATGCTCTCCACGCTGCAACGAGCCGCGGCGCTCGTCGGCAGGAAGGTACAGATCGAACTTGTGTGAGTCCGCGTCGAGTGCCGCCTGGCTCACGGGATCGAGGCGGACAGGCGCGATCTGCGAAGACGACGACGTGATCGATCACAGCTGCTTGAGCAGAGCGTCATATTTGTCGTGGGGACCAACCCAGAACCAGACCACGGTGTCGCCTTCGAGCACGCCCAGTGCGCGCCAGTCGAGATCGACTCGCGCGGAATAAATTGGATCCGTGTCGTGAACCTTCTTGAACCTGATGGATGGGTGCGCAGGGTTCTCGCGCCAGAGCTTGTATGCCCGCTTGATCTGTTCTTGTCGCGGTAGCGGTGCTGAGGCGTACAGTCTGCGGAACTGCTCGGTGGTGACCGAGTTCAAAGCGACTCATCGAGTGGTTTTGTCCTTCCGGCCCGATGCTCGGCCAGCGCGTCGGCAGCGAGGGACTTCAGTAAAGTCTGTGACTCTGCAAAAGACTGTGACCAGCCCTGCTCGGACTTGATTTCATCGAGCAGGAGCACGGCCAGGGCGTCCTGCTCCGCAGCCGGGAGCTTGGCTACTTCGGCAAGTGCAGTTTCAAGAACGCTAGTCATGACGCGACTCCATTGAGACCGTATGGCAAGATTCCAGCGGATGAATGCTTGGCAAGGCCCTTGACGCCAGACGAACCAGTATAGCGCCGACATCCGAGGGGCGGACGAGTGCAGTTTGCCGCGGGTGCGAGTCAAACTGATGTGGTTGCACGCGCTTGCCCATTGTAGGAGCCAGCCTGCTGGCGAATCGAGTGCCACAGGCCCGCCGACGGCGCAGCCGGCGAGATGTTGCCCTCCGCTCGGCAGGAAACACTCAAGGACAACGCGGAGAACGTCGCCGCCATGTTCACGTTGGGGCGCGGCTCCGAAAAGCATCCAATGCGGCGCGGAGCGCCGCAGTCCAAATTTTGCAACGCCGATCATGGCGCGCAGCGCCTTTGGAGTGCGGTGCTCTGCACCGCTTTGGATGCGTTTGAACCCGATGGCACACGAAGCCCCCCGTACGCTCCGTCAGCCGATTCCTACGCCAACTGCCGGCAAAGTCTGACGAACATTGCAGCCATCGGCCTACAGACAGCGCCAGCGATCAGCGCCAAGCTGAGCGCATGACCACCGCCCGCTCCGCCATCGCCCCGCCGGGTGCCTCCGGCTACTACCACTGCGTATCGCGCTGTGTGCGGCGGACGTTCTTGTGCGGATTCGACAATGCTACTGGGCAGAACTTCGATCACCGACGCGGCTGGATCGTCGCGCGGATGAACGAACTGGCGCAGATCTCCGCGGTGCGGGTGCTGGCTTTTTCGGCGATGAGCAACCACATGCATCTCGCGCTGCAGTTCGATCCAACGTGGGTCAAGGCTTGGACGGATCGTGAAGTGGCCGAACGCTGGAATCGGCTGTTCCCCAAGGCCGACATGACCGAGGCGCAGCAGGAAGATCGCATCCAGGCCTGGCTGCTCAAGGACGCCAAAATCGCCAACATGCGCGAGCGGCTCGCGTCCGTCAGCGAGTTCATGAAGTACCTTTCCCAACCCATTGCCAGACGCGCGAACATCGAAGACGACTGCACCGGCAAGTTCTGGGAAGGCCGCTTCAAGTGTCAGCGCCTGCTCGATGAAGCAGCCGTCCTGTCGGCGATGGTCTACGTCGATCTGAATCCGGTTCGCGCCGCGATGGCGCAGGACCTGGAAGACAGCGACTACACCTCGATTCAGCAGCGTATTCGCGAGACCGCGCTCAAACTGGACAGCGGCAGCAAACCACTGGAAGCCGTCGCCGGCGTCCCCGGCACCGGATCACTGCCGATCAGCATCGCCCAATACCTCAACCTGGTCGACTGGACTGGTCGGCAGATGCATCCCGGCAAGCGCGGCAAGATCGACCCCGAACGGCCACGAATCCTCGATCGACTAGGACTGACCGACAGTTACTGGACCACCCTGGTCAAGGCTACCGAGAGCGACTTCTACCGAGCTATCGGCGCCGCCGACTCGCTGATCGACTACGCCAAGCACATCGGCCAGCACTGGCTACAAGGCATCGGCGTGGCGCGCGAGCTCTGCAAGATGAGACCGAAACCGGGCTGAGCGGCCCGGAAACCCGTCGAAGGCAACGCCAGCCGACCGGCTGGCGGGCAGGCGTGGCGGAAATCAGGCTCGAACCGACGAAACGGGCTCGGTTGGCGCCATCCTGCCCCCGCAAGCCACACGAAACCCCCGGACCACCCTCGCAACGGCCCCGAAGCGCCGGTCAGCGCATCCGGCCCGGGAAAATCGGTCTGTCCCAGTGCTCTTGCACCAGTGCTCTTGCAGTGCTCTATGCGGATTTGCGCGCGCGGATTGCCGCGCGCCAGCCGTTTCTGGATTTTCCCTTCAGCCGCGTGCAAGCGGACGGGGTGCGCCAGCAGTTCATCGTCAGCGGGCAGCCGATGTTTGACCGCACTTGCCAATTCATAGGTTATCGAGGTGTGGGTGTTGAAGTGCTGACTGGCGGCCATTGAATGGGCACGGTGATTCCGAAGCAGCTGCCGCCAAAGTCGTTGCCGCCGCTTGGGCTGCACAGCGCGCGGCTAAACGACCTGTTAGGCGCGCTGCCGGAGGTGGCCTTCGACCTGATGGCGAGACACTTGCAGCCGATCAGCTTGCGCTTGGGCGAGTCCCTCTATGAACCCGACGGCCCGCTGCACTACGCCATCTTCCCGACCACGGCCATCGTGTCGTTGCACTATGTGAGCGCAACCGGCGCATCGGCGGAAACCGCCACCGTTGGCAAGGAAGGCATGGTGGGCATGGCGCTTTTCCTGGGCGGCGACACCACCGCCAGTTCAGCCCGCGTGCTGGTGGCCGGTGGCGCTTACCGGCTGCCGGCGGGTGAGTTGCGGCAGATCTTTCATGGCGTCGGCCCGCTGCGCGATTTGCTGCTGCGTCACGTCTTGTCACTCATCGCGCAGATCACGCTACTTGCTGCCTGCAACCGGCACCACCCCATTGAACACCAGTTCTGCCGCTGGTTGCTGTGCCTCCTCGACCGCGGGCCGTCGGACGACCTGGTGATGACGCAAGAACTCGTCTCCCAGGCGCTGGGCGTGCGCCGGGAAAGCATCACCGAAGTCGCGGTGCGCTTGCAACAAGCCGGCGTGATCCGCTATCGCCGCGGGCATATCTCGGTGCTGGACCGTGCCGATCTGGAACATCGGGCCTGCGAGTGCTACGCCGCGGTCAGGCGCGAGCAGAACAGGTTGCTGGCGGCGATGCCAAGCAGTCAGAACTGAAGCGCCGGAGCGAAATGCGCGCCTCTATCAGTTGCGGACGTGAATTGATTTGTACGGCCTTTGTTGGTGCCTCATGCGCGATCGGAGAACCTGGCCGGCGAACCCGTGCTCGCCAGGGCGATCTCCGAACGCCGCTCCAGTGCCTACGCCGAGGGTCTCCACACGAAATCAGATAGAACCAAGCTGGGACTCGCGCGACCCAAGAGCGCCACCGCTTCTTGTCAGGGTGCCCCGTTGGAAGGTATTTCGAGCATAAGTTCGCGCAGGGTCGCCAACTCGGCGCGGACCGCGGCCAGTTCGTCGCGCAGCGCGGTGTTCTCGGAGTCCAGCCGCGCGTTCAGCCCCTGGATCGCGGCCAGCGCCACGCCGTCGGCATCGACCGCGCCGATGTAGCGTTCGTCGCC
>JBGTIE010000782.1:0-4322 GCA_041745855.1 Lysobacterales bacterium
CAGGCGCTGGCCTACAAGATCGGCATGCTGAAGATCCAGGAGCTGCGGCAGCGAGCCGAGCAGCAACTAGCCGAGCGCTTCGACATCCGTGGCTTTCATCGCGTGGTGCTGTTGAACGGTGCGATGCCGATGACGCTGCTGGAGCGTGAAGTGGATCGCTGGATCGCGGCGACCCAGGCTGGCGGGGGCTGAGTTCGGGTTTCCGGATTGAACCTCATTATTAGTTTAGATGGACACAGAAGCGAAAAGAGCGGGTGCGATTCAAACTGATGTTTTGAGGACGCTGCAATGACCTGAGGGCCCAGGGCTCAGGGCCCAGGGCCCAGTCCAGAGCCAACTTGAGTCAAGGGTGGAAGTTACGCGCAGCCATCGCGTTTTGACTCGCCTCGAGTGGGCTCTTGACCTTCTGGGCCCTGGGCCCTGAGCCCTGGGCCCTGCCACCACAAGACTCTCCGAAACATCAGTTTGAATCGCACCCGAAAAGAGCAGGTAACCACAAAGGACACGAAGGACACAAAGGAAGAGCTTTGGGCTTGCGCGGCTCTGTGGCATAACCGCAACTGAGCTTGCTGGCCTGGTGACGCCATCTACGAGGAGTTTTTGATCGCTCTGCTTTCCTTTGTGTCCTTTGTGTCCTTTGTGGTCAATCAGCTCTTCCGCTTTTCAGATCTGTTGCCCAACTACCTCTGCCACGCGCTGGTCGTAGCGGATTTGCCGACGGCTTCGAGTAGCGCTCCCGCCGCAGCTTCATCACCAGGCAGTGGTCGGCGCCGAAATGACGCTCCTCGACCGCCTCGAAACCCAGTCGGGCATAGAAGCGCTGTGCCCGCACATTGCTCAGCAGCGGGTCGATGACGATGGCCTGCACCGCCGGATCGGCAAAGCAGCGAGCGATCGCCAGATGCATCATCTGCGTACCGAAACCCTGTCCCAGCGCGTCGGCTTCGCCGATCCAGATATCGATCGCACGCAGATCCGGCGCAACCTCGCCCCAGTAGTGCGATTCCTCCAGCGCCGGATCGATGATCTGGACGAAGCCGATCGGACGACCGGCGACTACTGCCAGCAGTTGTTCCCGCCAGGGCGGATCCCGGCCCAGCTCGGTTTCCCATTCCCAGTCGTCGTTGGGATCGGACGCCAGCACATGCGGCTCGTCATCCCAGCGCCGCAGCAAGGGGGCGTCGGCGAGCGTGGCGGGGCGCAGGGTGACGGTGTTGTTCATCGGCGGATCTCCTTGCGCTGCTCACCTCGGGGTCGGGGTCGGAATCGGAATCGGTATCGATCCCTTGGCTGGGCGTACCCGGCGACCACCCCGCCAACCGTGCAGTCACGCCGCCCAAGCCTTGTCAGCTCGATAGCTGCTCTTCGTGGCCAAAACTCATCTCGTGCCGCCGATTCCGACCCCGACCCCGACTTGGCATCACTGATCCCCATCGCTGATCAGGTCGAATCGCATCTCGACGCCTCGCCTATGGAACTTCGCCCCCAATCACCCTACCCTAGTCGGCTTTGTCCTTGTCGCCGCCCCCATGAACGAGCACTTTGATTTCAAGTCCATCGACAGCGCCGCGCAAGCGTACTGGCGCGATCAGCGCAGTTTCGAGGTGATCGAGGATCCGACACGCGAGAAATTCTACTGCCTGTCGATGCTGCCCTACCCCTCCGGTGCGCTGCATATGGGCCATGTGCGCAATTACACCATCGGCGACGTCATCAGCCGCTACCAGCGCATGACCGGCAAGAACGTGCTGCAGCCGATGGGCTGGGATGCCTTCGGCTTGCCGGCCGAGAACGCCGCGATCAAGCAGCAGACCGCGCCGGCGCGCTGGACCTACGCCAACATCGACAACATGCGCACGCAGTTGCAGGTGCTCGGCTTCGCCTATGACTGGTCGCGCGAGTTCGCCACCTGCCGGCCGGACTACTACGGCCACGAGCAGCGCTTCTTCACCCGGCTGTTCAACAAGGGCATCGTCTATCGCAAGAATTCGGTCGTGAACTGGGATCCGATCGACCAGACCGTGCTGGCCAACGAGCAGGTCGTCGACGGCCGCGGCTGGCGTTCCGGTGCGCTGGTGGAGCGACGCGAGATTCCGCAGTGGTTCCTGAAGATCACCGACTACGCCGAGGAACTGCTCAATGAGCTGGACCAGTTGCCGCACTGGCCCGAGGCGGTCAAGTCCATGCAGCGACACTGGATCGGCCGATCGGAAGGCCTGGAAATCGATTTTGAGGTCGACGGCGGCGAGCCGCTGACCGTCTACACGACCCGGCCGGACACGCTGATGGGCGTGACCTATCTGGCGGTTGCGGCCGAGCATCCCCTGGCACGCCACGCGGCCGCAGGCAATGCTGAGTTGGGAGCCTTCCTGGCCGAATGCAGCAAGGGCGGCACCGCCGAGGCGGATGTGGAGACGATGGAGAAGCGCGGTCTGCCGCTGGGAATCGACGCGATCCATCCGGTCAGTGGTGCACGGGTGCCGATCTGGGTCGCCAACTTCGTCCTGATGGGTTACGGCACCGGCGCCGTGATGGCCGTTCCCGGCCACGACCAGCGCGACTGGGAGTTCGCGACCAAATACGAACTGCCGATCACCCAGGTCATCGCCGCCAGTGACGGCAGCGCGGTCGACATGGCCGCCGGCGCCTACACCGAGCGCGGCATCTGCATGGCATCTGGCCCTCTGGACGGGATGGACTTCCAGCAGGCGCTGGACTGGCTGGCGAGCGATTTCGAGGCACGTGGCTGTGGCCGCCGCCGGATCAACTTCCGCCTGCGCGACTGGGGCGTATCGCGCCAGCGCTACTGGGGCTGCCCGATCCCGATCATCTACTGCGATAGCTGCGGCGCGCTCCCCGTACCAGAAGACCAACTGCCGGTGCAGCTGCCCGAGGACGTCCGCTTCATGGGCGTCGCCTCGCCGATCAAGGCCGATCCGGAGTGGCGCAAGACCACGTGCCCCGGCTGCGGCGGGCCGGCCGAACGTGAAACCGACACTTTCGACACCTTCGTCGAATCAAGCTGGTACTACGCCCGCTACACCAGCCCCGGCGCTCCGGACATGATCGACGAGCGGGCCAACTACTGGCTGCCGGTCGACCAGTACATCGGTGGCATCGAGCATGCGGTGATGCACCTGCTGTACTTCCGCTTCTGGCACAAGCTGATGCGTGATGCCGGCCTGGTCAGCTCGGACGAGCCGGCGCGGCGCCTGCTGTGCCAGGGCATGGTCGTGGCCGAGACCTTCTACCGCGACATCGATGGTCAGAAACACTGGTACAACCCGGCCGAGGTCGAAATCGAGCGCGACGAGCGTGGCCGCATGACCGGCGCCACGCTGCGCAGCGACGGCGCGCCGGTGACCATTGGCGCGGTCGAGAAAATGAGCAAGAGCAAGAACAACGGCGTCGACCCGCAGGCGCTGATCGACCGCTACGGCGCCGACACGGTGCGCCTGTTCAGCATGTTCGCCGCCCCGCCCGACCTGCAGCTGGAATGGAGCGACGCCGGCGTCGAAGGCATGGCGCGCTTCCTGCGGCGACTGTGGCGGATGGTTTCCGAACATGTCGCCGAAGGACCCGTAGAGGCGCTGGACAAGGCCGCGCTGAACGCAGACCAGCGCACGCTGCGCTCGGCCCTGCACCAGACCATCGCCAAGGTCGGCCACGACTACGCCGACCGCTTCGCCTTCAACACCGCCATCGCCGCGGTGATGGAGCTGATCAACAGCATCCAGCGCTATGCCGACCGCAGCGCGCAGTCACGCGCGGTGCTGCAGGAATGCTGGCAAAACATCGCCCTGCTGCTGAACCCGATCACCCCGCACATCGCCCACGCGCTCTGGCAAGCCCTCGGCAATGGCGAAACCCTGGTCGACGCCCAGCCCTTCCCGCAAGCCGACCCCGACGCACTGGTCCGCGATCTGGTGACCATCGTGCTGCAGGTCAACGGCAAGCTGCGCAGCAAACTCGAACTGCCCCCAGGCACGCCCCGCGAAGCCGTCGAAGCCGCCGCGCTCGCCGACGAAGCCGTACTACGCAATCTTGAAGGCCGCACCCCGAAGAAGGTGATCGTGGTGCCGGACAAGCTGGTGAATGTGGTGGGGTGAAGCAAGGGCCCAGGGCACAGGGCACAGGGCCCAGAAGAGCAAGAGCCCAGAGCTCAGGACACAGGGCCCAGAAGAGCCGCACTGACGCAACGTAGGCCGGCTCCTCGCGCCCGCACGGTCCGATTTCCGCCCTTGTCCACAATGCGCGAGGCGGCCGGCGCTCTTGGTCCGACTGGCCATGTCGCACCCCTCGCGGCCGCCGGCGCGGTACGG
>JBGTIE010000783.1:0-11450 GCA_041745855.1 Lysobacterales bacterium
CAGATCGCCGGAACGCGATCGAACCGCGCCACAGCAACCCTGAAAACTGCCAGCAATCCCCGCCTCGCAGCGCATACCGCTCATACGCGCCGGTCATCGAAGATGGCTCGGGAAAATCCGTGTGTCCCCGGTTCTTC
Source organism: Lysobacterales bacterium (assembly GCA_041745855.1). Classification (GTDB taxonomy): domain Bacteria; phylum Pseudomonadota; class Gammaproteobacteria; order Xanthomonadales; family SZUA-5; genus JAWLAT01. Next base: position 138 of record JBGTIE010000783.1, read on the forward strand.
CTTACGCATCGACTGGACTGGCCGGCAGATGCATCACAACAAGCGCGGCAAGATCAATCCCGAGCGGCCAAGGATTCTCGATCGCCTCGGTATGACCGACCGCATCTGGACCACCCAGGTCAAGGCGACCGAAAGCGACTTCTACCGCGTCATCGGCGCGGCCGAATCGATCATCGACTACGCGACGCGGGTCGGTCAGCATTGGTTTCAGGGGCTTGGCGTGGCGCGCGAGCTTTGCAAGATGAGAGCGAAGCCGGGCTGACTGGCCCGGGAACCCCTCGAAAGCCCCGCCAGCCGATCGGTTGGCGGGCAGGTGTGGTTGGAATCAGCGGAATTCGGCGCCGAGACGACGAGACGCGGCAAATCAGACCATTCCCAGCATTTCAAGCCTCCCCAAACTTCCAGCTCAGCTCCGGAACACTGCCGACGCGGCGGTCATCGCAGATGGCTCGAGAAAATCCGTGTGTCCCCGGTTCTCCGGTTCTCGCGGTCCGGTTCTCGCGGTCTGTATGTCCCCGGTTCTTCCTTCTTCCTATTCTCTGCCGCGCTTAAACAGACAGACTGAGGTGATCAGGTCGGCCTCCGTGGACACGATGAGGCCAGCTTTGGGATAGTCCAAGTAGCATACTACAGAGCCGTCTTCGTGCAGAACTTCCGTAGCCTCCCCTGGCGACTCACGAAGAAGCTTATGAAGGAGCGATATCTTTTTTCCCACCATTTCGGTTCCGCACAACACAAAACTTGTGAAGGTGGTGATCGATTCCACTAGTCCGCACTTTACGTCAATGACCGCCACCTCTTCATTTAGGCAAAGGACCGAGTATGCTTTGCTTCCGGCGCACCTATCAGACTCAGTTTGAACGAGCTCCGATATCTCGAACGTTTTTTGCAAGTCATCTTTTGACTGCCCTAGTCGGAACGGACCCAGACGGTCCGGAGCAAAAAACTCCATCTTCATGCGTCTACCTCTTGTGCCTTCTACTATGCTCTTCGCCCTTGCGCTGACGTTGAGCATCCCGTTCAATCCTCTGCGCTTTCTTCTCCAGAACCTTCCTCTCCTTCTTCGGAAGCTTGCTTGCGCGCTCACGCAGTTCCGCAGCTCGCTCTTTTGCAGATGGAATGGACCTACCACCATCCCCATGCCGTTCGTTCTTTGACGAATCTCGCTTACCCCGCCCTTCCGGCTCCTCGGGAGATGATCGTTTCTGTTGCTCTACGGTTGCGGCCTTGTCATTGCGGTTTACTTGGTCCGGATCAACCTCCTCGGCCTTCTCAATCTCCTTGTTGAAGACTACATTTTTACCAAGTATTTCACGTCCAACTTTTACCGCAGCACTTCGACACGCGGCGCTTCGAGCGCATGCTTTAGCACCCTCTCTCGCGCCGAGTAAAACTATGGCGCCTACAACGACCTGTCCTGCCTCACCATCCGGATCAACGTACAGATACGGATTATCATTCCCATACCAATACCGATTGAAATTCCCCCCACTCCCCAAGTCCACATGGACCGGATCCACCCCCAAAAACCGCCCAGCCACCGGATCATAGTACCGCGCCTGCATGTAGCTCAGCCCGGTCAACCCATCCACCACATGCCCCGTATACCCGGGCCCATCCAGGTAGGTCCCGTTGCTCGGCGCCCCATACGGTTCGTGCAGCGGCAGGTGGGTGACCTCCACGGTCGGGCCCACACTGCTTTCGGCGATCGGGCTGCCGAGGTGGTCGGTGTGCAGGTAGGTGGTCTGGGTGCCGCTGCTCCTGGCGATCAGCATGTTGCCCAGGTACTGGTAGCGGGTGCTGGGCTTGCCTGGCTCGCTCTCACCGGTGGTGAAGCTGGCGTCGGTGATCAGGTCGGGTTCTTCGAACAGGTACTGGCCGGCCTGGCTGTACACCTGCACGCGCTGCTCACCGTCCTCTTCGATCAGCACCCGGCGGGCGTGGCCGTCGTACTGGTAGCGGGCCTTGACGTCGGCCTCGTTGGTGGGATGACGCACTTCCAGCAGGCGATTGGCTCGGTCGTAGTAATAGGCGTAAGCGTCCAGGCCCAGACCGGAAGCGTCACGCAGCTTGGCGTTGCCGTTGGCGTCATAGTCGTAGGCGATCTGGGTCTTGCCGCTACTGTTGTGCAGCCGGGTCAGTCGGCGGTTGAAGCTGTTGTACTCGTAGGTCCGATTGCCGCCCAGGCTCGCCGGCCGCGTGGCCAGGGTGATGTTGTCGTGGATGTCGTAGACGTAGCCATACGGCCCCAGCGCAGGATCTTCATAGTCGGCGTAGGTCAGGCGGTTGGCCGCGTCGTAGAAGAAGTTGCGGGTACGGCTTGGGTTGAGCTGCGGGGTGCGGTTGTCGGAAATGTCCTTCAGGTTGCCGACCTCGTCCCAGGCGTAGCTTTCGTTCAGGATGCCGTGGCTGATCTGGGTGGCAAGTGGCAACTGGCGAACGTTGAGTGTGGCGAGGTAGCTGACGGCGTTGCCGTAAGCAAACGACGCCACCGCACCGCTGGGCTGGTACTGCACGCCGGTTGCCAGCCCGCCCACGGTCCGGGGCTGGCCCAGACGGTTGGGGTTGTAGCTCAGCAACGTGCCGTCGGGATACTTGAGCGTGCTGAGCGATCCAAACTTGTCGTAGGTGGGATCGATTGAGTAGCTGCGACCGGCCACGGTGAGCGTTTCGCTCTCCAGCAGGCGGCGGTTGTTGTAGCTGTAGTCCCAGCGATTCAGCACCTGGCCGTCGTCGCTGACGATCAGGGTCTTGAGCTGACCGTCGAGTTCGTAATCGAAATCCAGGTCCGCGGTGCCGGGTGGGTGGTTGATCAGATCGGGGCGGTTGCGCTGGTCATAGGTGTAGTTGGTGCGCTCGGAGGCAGGCGCGGTGTACACGCAACCGGTGGTGCTGGCGATGGATTGACCGGTCGCGGTCCAGTCGATCAAGCCGAAGTTGTAGGTCTTGGTGCCGTAATGCTGCACGCTCCAGTCGGCCTCCGGATCATAGCGGCGGCACAGACGTTCGTGCTCGTCATAGACCCAGCGACGGATCAGCGAGCCACGGCTGACCGTGTGCGGTTTTCCATAGACATCGCGCTCGATCGTGGTGACGATGCGCCCGGCTGTATTGCCTGGGGCATCGATGGCGATGGGCCTGTCGGTGCTGGGATTGTCGTAAGCCTGGTAGCTGAAGGTGGTGCTGTGCCCCAGTTCGTTGGTGACGACGGTCTGGAAGCCGCCGGTGTAGGCGTAGGTGCGGCGCAGCTCGCCCACCAGCTCCGAATCGGTGCGGGTGAGCAGCATCCGGCCGATGCCGTCGTACCAGTTTCTGGTGCCGGGCTGGCTGGTGCCGTAGGGCGACGAATCCCGGGTCGGGAACGACGCATAGCGCTCACGTCCGCGCGAATCGAAGGCGCGTCGGATAACGCGCAGCGTGGTGGGATCGGTGCTGTCGTACTCGCGGGTCAGCAGCGGGCGCCAGAGCGCGTCGTACCAGGTGTCGCTGACCGCTTGGCCGGTGCCATCGCCGGTCGTGACGGTACGCTTCCAGGTCCTGTCGGGGAGGCCAAGCTCGCCATTGGGCGCGTTGATCGGCGCGAAAACGATGGACGTGTTGTGCCAGCCGATCGGATCGGGGGGATAGGCGATACTGGCCAGGCGGCCCATCGGGTCGTAGGTGTAAGTCGTGATGCCGCCGGTCGGTGATCGATGGGTCCAGATCTCGCCGCGCGGCGTGAGGGTGACCTCCTCAAAGCTGGTGTCGGGATAGGTGATGCGCCTGGGAATACCCAGCTGGTAGTTGGTCAGTGTCGTGACTTTGTTGCTTTCGTCGGTGTAGGTGTGGAGCAGGCCATTGCTTTCGTGATAGGTCAGCGTCTGCACCCGACGACCGAACTGGTGGACTACTTCTGGTTGGGCCCAGTCGTTGAACACGGTGACCTCGGTAGGCACGGTCGTCTGCCCATCAGCGATGATCGTGCGCTTGGCCACCTGGCCAAGAACCCAGAGGTTAACGTCATCGTGATAGACGAGCGATTCGGTCTGGCTGAAACCCAGGGTGCTCGCGCGTACGGTCTGGGTGGGCCGGGCGAAGACATCGAAGTTCGAGGCGAGCGAGCTGAAGGTGACACCGTCTCGAACGATGTCGTTGTTTACTTGCGGGCGAGGTTGCTCGGAGAGGTAGCCATCGCCACGGCTGCGCAGGCTGTTGCCGATGGGAACTTCGACCGCGGGCAGGCGGAAACTGGTGTGGGTGGTTTCCAGGGTGACTTCCCCCACATTTCGCAAGAGCCCGCCGTCTTCCTCGATCACGAAGGGACAACTATCGCCCGACAGATAGCCACGCTCGACCGACAGTAATTTGCCTTCGTTGTATTCGAAACTGTTGCCGTGGGTGAACACCGCCCATTCGCGCTGCACGACGTTGTCCGGCTGATCGATACCAGGCGGGGCGAAGTAGGCCGGCCCGCACACGGAAGCGACTGAAGTCTTGGCGCAGGTATCGGACTGACATGGGTCCTGCTCGTGCTGCTGCTCGCTAATGCGCGTCAGTTCCGACCAGAATCGATACTCCCAGAGCATCGGCGCGAGCGAGGGACCCGCGATGGTCTTGCTCTGGATCATTAGTGAGCGGGCGGCGTTGACGTGATTCTGAACGGCGCCCTGGGCGTTCCACTCCGGATCGAACAACGTCAGGCAGCTGTCGGGAACATTGCTGCGACCGTGACGGCCGTGAGTGACGACGAAGGTTCCAACCGCGCCCGATGGGTGGACGACTGAAGCACTGACCGAGGGACCGGAACTGCTTTGCCCTGGTCCAACAGTGGACAATGCTGGATTGGCAGGTGGCAGCAGTGGTGAGGGGTGCTCGGGACCGCCACAGGTGGGCGGACCATCGCCGCTGGAGTACTGGATCTCGGTGCTCGACAACGGCCACAAGTCCAGCGACCAGGCCGATCCATCGGGCAGGGTGACCTTGCTGAGGAACTGGCGCCCGAGCCCTGGCTTGGTGTAGTCGTAGAACCAGGTCTGGGCACCATCGTTGATGCTGGTGATCAACGGTGCGTTGCAAACGTCGGGGGTGCAGACCGCGGGCTCATGTTGGAGCGTGATCGTGCGCCCCTGCCCATCGCTGATTGACAACAGTTTCACCGGCCGGTTGGCCGGATTGTCGTAGCTGTAGGTGACCACGTTGCCGTGGCGATCCTCGATACGGGTCACGTAGACCGCGACGCGATGCCGCACGAGGGGGGCCGCCGGTCCGATATGCGAGGTCGCGCTGGCCAGGGGGGACTCATAGAACTGGGCGACGTGGCCGAAGGTGTACTTGGTTCCTTCCGAAGTGATGGCCAGAAACGCCTGACCCCCATCGCTGGCCAGACTGCCCGGCTGGGTCAGACACGAAATATAGGTGTAGCCGGGCGTCACCCAGCGATGATTGCCTGGCGGCAGCGGGCGCCCCTGCAGCGACACCACATCCATCAGCTCACCACCGCCGGGCATGCTCGCGGTCGTCCCGGACCAGAAGTCTTCGCGCGGGTAAGTTGCGCCACCGGCTACCGGGACACCACTGGGGGGCGCGGATGTACAGCGGTTCGGCCAGATGGGATCGGTCGGATCGGCGGGCACACCCAGAGTTGCCTCGATGCGCGGGATATCCAATGCCCAGTCACCGAAGGGATTGTCATTGGGCGAGATCTCCGATCGCGACGCCACACTGAGCGTGCGCGTGATCGCCACCGGAATGGCCGAGTTTCCGCTCAGGCTGATATCGGTGACGCTGAAGGACAGCCCGCCGTTGTAGAGGTTCACTTCGTCGCCGAACAGGTTATCGGTGAGCGCCGCTACCTTGTTGCGGCTCTCGATGTGCTTGCCGTACTCCGTCCAGGGCATTTCCAGGTCGCTGCCGAATTCGGCAATTCCGGAACCCGGCAATCTTTCCGTGCCTAGCGCAGGTGTCATGCCGACACCCATGGTCAGCATCAGTGCAGCGGCCAAGCTTCGACGCATGGCCATGCACAACGTGTTTGACTTGATCTGGTTCATATCGAGGCTTCCCATTGCGCTCACGGACACACCGGAGCGGTATTGATCAGGTGCTGCAAGGCGGTGACGTCTGATCCATCCACGACCCCGTCTTCATTCACATCGGCCTGGCCCTGCGCGAAGGCTTGACCGCCCATCTGGGCATTGATCGCATCGATGTCGAACTGGTTGCGCTCGCCATCGGGCACCGCGTCGCCGCGGCACAGGCGTTTGGGGACCGTGATGCGGCGGGCCTGGAACTCGTCGAAGCCGACGGTGCCGCTGCCCGATCCACTGATCAGTCCCAGTCGAACCATCTCGATGCGGTGGTTGGCGTTGTTCAGGCCGGTGATCGGGGACACCGGCAGCGGGGCGTCACTGCCGTTGCCGGTCACCGAGATGCCGAGCGAGCCCGGTCCGCTGTCGTTGCCGGCGCGCCACTGCAGCGAAATCTCGTACCAGGCGCCGTCCGCCACCACCACGTTTTGCGTCACACCACTGGCGCTGAAGCTCAGTGCGTTGCCGTCGTGTTGGACCTGGATCGAGACGGTGCCATCGCCGGTCAGTGCCTGGAAGATCGTCGCCATGCCGCCGACGCGGTCACCGGTGTAGTAGTAGAAGCGCGGGTTGTAGGTGGACTCGGCCGCCGGTCGTTGATCGACCAGGTACGAGCCGATCGTGCTCATCTGCACGCCGCAGGTGCCGAAGTACGTCTTGACCGGGGGATTGTGTGCACTGGACCCGGCTAGCGGCGAGCCAAACTGGCCGCTCCAGTCGGAGAGGGTACAGACGGGGGTAGGAGCGCCACCGGACACGCTGGCCCGCGCCGTGTAACGGGAAGGATCACCCTGGAAGCCGCTCACAGCCGGATTTCGGAAAACCCTCAACAGCGCTGACTGCGAGCCGGCACCGCCGGAGTGGGCCACGGTGACCACGCCTGTGCCACCGCCGAAGCTTCCGGAAGTCAGCGCCGACGCGCCCGATCCGGTGTCGCGATAGCTCTGCCAGCTCCAGGGATTGCTGCCATTGGTCGTGGTCGGGGTCAAAGTGAAGGTGGCGGTCTGGTTCGGACCCACGGAAATCTTGTACCAATCCTGATCTCCCACGTGGTGGAAGTTGTGCAGCTGGTTCTGGTTGGCCGGGATCAGCTGCGCCTCGGCTTCGGTGTCGTCTGGCTCATATTGATCCAACGGATAGCCGGCGGCCGTCGTCAACGTCACGCCATAGGTCGTGGGATTGCCGACAAAGCTGCTGTCGTTGCTGTACATCTCCAGCCAGTAGGGTTGATTGGCACGCGTGGAGACTTGGGACAGGGTCAGGCCGGGATAGCCGAAGGTGGCGTAGCCGCCTTGCGCGGCACCGATCTGGACCGGCAATTCCATTTCGTCAAGAGTCCAAAGCTGGGCGACGAACTTGGGCGCGGTCGATTGAGCGACCTGCGGCGCGATGTTGAAGTACACCGTGGTGTTGCTCGCCGCCGGGGTGTAGCTCATCCAGTCACGGTCGGTGCCGGTGTGGAAGTTGTGCAACTGCTGCACACCGGGCTGAAGCGGCGTGGCGGTTTCGCGAGTGTTGTCGCCGGTGCCTGCCTCGTACTGGTCGGGCTGAATGGTGGAGACGACGTCCAGATCGACCGTGTAGACCGATTCGGTGCCGTGAAACAGCGTGTTCGTGGCGCTGACTTCGACGTAACGGATCAGCGTGGAAGTCCCCGCCGAATTATCGATCACGGTCGAGACCGGCGCGTTCCGGAACCCTCCGCCTGAAACTTCGGTGCTCCCATCGTCGAGGAAGAGCTTGAACTGCCAAGGGTCTTGCCCGGAACCGGATGGCGGTTGGTCGGGCTCGAAGGTCAGGGTGTGGATGTCGCCGGGCGCGAGGGTGAGCTTGATCCAGTCCTTGTCGCCGGTGGCATGGAAGTTGCGGATCTGATGGTCGCCGTCATGGATGGGCTTGGCGGAGGCGTAGCCGTTGTCAGGCTCGAAGCTGTCGGCACCGATGGGAACAGGGTTGTAACCGTAGCCCCATGACAATGTATAGCGCGACTCGATCGAGTCGATGCCGGCATCAAGCGGATGGATCTTGAGGTTGTAGGACGACTTGTCGGGGCGGGCGGGAATCAGGATGTTCTGGTACCAAAAGGCGCCGAGGGTTCCCGTGACCGGGGGTGCCGCCGAGCCGATCAGGCGCAGCTCATAGCCCCAGCGTTCCACACCTGGGGCGGCCGGCTCGAATCGGACCATGCCCCCGTAGTTGGCCAACAGCATGAAGCCGCTCTTCCAGTCGTGATCCACACCATGATCGAAGTTATGGCGAAAGAAAGTTCCAGCGGTGAAGTACCACGGGGACTGATTGATGGCATCGTCGTCCTCGCACAAGTCCGGACCCGTCGCCGGCCAGCTGGCGCTCGTGCTGGCACAGGATGTGGATGCCAGTTCCGGCGGCAGCACCTCCGACTCACTGACCTCGATCTCCAGACTCGCCGCGGAACCCGCCTCCTCCTCACTCGACTTGGCCTGGGATCGCTGAGCAAGTGATCGGACCTCGTAGCGGTATCGCCCGACCGGCAGCTCATCAAGCACCAGGCCTTCGGCACCCAGCGTCACGGACGTGCTGGCACCCATATTCAGGTCGACGCGCACCACCTCGACGTCCGCGCCAGCAGACAGCAACTGCACCGGTACCGGGCAGGTGTCGTACTCGGGCAGCAGCGAGCACCACACGCGATCGATGCGCACCTGCGTTCCTTCCGGCGTGGGCTCGGCCTGAACATTCTCGCGGACCAGATCGGGCGACTGCGGCACGTCCGGGATCCGCCGCACGTCCAGTGACCAATCGATGCTGCCCGCGCTAACCGCGGTCCGGGTCAGGCGTCCGGCGATGCCTCGGGATCGTGTGCAGCCCTGTGGGGCCTGGGCGCATTGCGCGGCGGCCGCCTGCGTGGGTCGCCCGCCAGGATAGGCGCCGGTGAAGTAGCGGTACTGGAAATTCTGTTGCGCCGAGGCATGGTCGGGGATGCTGACGTGGGCATGTGCCGTCAGCCAGATCGGCGCACCGTCGGCGCTGAAGGTCAACAGGTCCGGGCGCTCGCGCCATTGCTGGCTGTTGCCATTGCGGCTGGGTTCGACGACCCATTGCACGCGGTACTCCAGTGACGCCGGATCGGACCAGCCGCGCGCCAGACGCGCATCGAGCGACGCGCCGCCGAAACCGACTTCCGACCGGTCAACCAGGCACTCCTCCTCGAACTGGGCCTGACCGTCCATCTGCCAGCGCACCGCCAGGCGGGTCGGATCGTCGGCAAAGCGGCGAAAGGCGACGGCACCCACCGCTTCGGGAGCAGCAGGCTGGCCGTCCATGTAGCCATGTCGGAGCAGCGGGCCAGTCCATTTGCTGACACCGACCGGCCAACCCTCGACCGTCCATTGCACCGGGCCGGTGCTCAGCCACTCGGGGTGGCCATCACCACGGAAGGAGTACCAGATCGCATCAACGGTGGACTTGTCGTCGGCATAGTTAAGCTCCCAGCCCGTGCCAGGGCGCTCGGGGTTGTTCCAGCGCCCGGGCGCATCCGCGTCGATGGACGCGGCGAGCGGTGGCTGGGCGCTACAGACTTCAGCCGCGGGAAAGCCCAGCGCGTCGACATTGGCGACAGCGGCGAAGGCGCCGAAGGGGATCTGGATGCCAGCAAGCAAAGTCAAGCAGCACAAGCAGCGAAGGGAGCGGGACATGAGGGATCGGATCCATTGGGAAGGACAGGCGAACAGGCGCAGGAACCACTGGCCCCAAGCGCGGAAAAGCGGGACTAAATCGATCAGGCGACGGATTGGGTCAGCGACGGACCGTGAACTGCGGCGGCCCGACGATGGGCACGCTTTGTAACCGACAACTTTCAAACACGCAAGCGTCTGTGCTCTTGTTCAGGAAACTGGTGGTCAGGCATTCAATATATAATTGCAATATTGCATTGCGACGAATTGGATTTTTCATAGAGCAAAGCCGACCGCAAAAGCTGCTTTTGTGAGTAAAGTTCTGGAGAACCATCGGGCTGACCCGACGGTGGAACCGGTGCCGAGAGACGGGCGAAGCCGAAGAATTCGGTTCGCGAAGAAGCGCAAAAATTGACAGCATGAGTGTCCATCGAAGGCGGGATTCCCCAGTGAACTGTCTCAAGAGGGCGATTTCTCTCACCTTGGGCAGAAATATTTTTCTCGGAGCTTCGGGGGTCGAGGTCCTGGGTCCCCCGGACATGGCGACGCGGCCACCGGCGCGAAATCGATCTGGGCGAAGATCGCAGCACTACGCGCGCCGGGACCGCGCTACTGCGGTCTGGAAGTCCGCCGCTGGCGTTGGCCGGTTGCGCCCGCACAGGCTGGTCCCTCGGGCCCTTGCTGGAAGAGCATCCAAAGCGGCGCGGAGCGCCGCAGTCCAAAATGTCGACGCGGCCACCGGCGCGAATTCGACCGGGGCGTAGATCGCAGCACCACGCGCGCGAAGGACCGCGCTACTGCGGTCTTGAAGCCGTCGACCAGGTTGGCGCGGTCCGTCCTGCTCACCGGTGCACGAACTGTACTGTTGGCGCGGTGCGCTGCTCACGGGCAGAGCTGATATTTACCCTCCCGCACGCACACGTCCGGTGGCGTGCGATGGATCTCGAAGTGGCGATAGATCGGGGCCAGTTCGGTCCAGAAGGCGTGCCAGGGTGAAGCTTCTTCGGCCGCCAGCGCAGCGGCCTCCAGCCGGAACGGGAACAGGTGCACCGGCACCGCAGCCTGGCCGTTGGCGAGCGCGGCGGCGACCAGGCTGTAGATTTCCTCGACCCCCGCATCGGTCATCGCATAGCAGCCGATCGACACGCAGGCGCCGTGCACCATCAGGAATGAACCGGTACGCCCATGGGCGCGATCAAAGGCATTCGGAAAACCCAGATCAAAGGACAGATGGTACTGGCTGGCCGGATTGAGCTGGCCGCGGCGGACGCGGTAGACCCCTTCCGGTGACTGACCGTCGCCCTCGGCCAGCTTGGGGCCCAGCACGCCGGACCAGGCGCAGATCGGATAGGTCCTGAGCAGCACCCAGACCGGATCGGCGGCCGCCTCCTGCGGCTTGCGCAGCCACAACTCCATCTCCCCTTCGCGCTTGAAGGCACGCAGGAACACCGGCGCGCCGAAGTCTGTTCCCAGTACGGCCAGCGGTGGAGCCAGTCGTTCCTGCGCGCGCTGCATCGCCGCACCGGCCCGGTCGGCACCGTGCAGCCGGGACAACGGACTCAATTCAGCCACGGCGAGCAGGCACAGCGGCGCCA
>JBGTIE010000784.1:0-2655 GCA_041745855.1 Lysobacterales bacterium
GCCGCTGACATAGATGTCATCACCCGCCCGGGCGCCATTGCGGCGTAGCGGCTGTGCCGGCGCGTCGCCGAGCAGTGTGACGCTGATCGCCAGCGGTCCACGGCTGGTGTCGCCGCCGACCAGTTCAACGCAATGGCGCTCGGCGAGCTCCGCCCACCCGCTGGTGAAGGCGTCGATGAAATCCTCATCGATCGATGGCAGGGTCAGCGCCAGCAGCGCCCAGCGCGGCCGCGCGCCCATCGCTGCCAGATCCGACAGATTTACTGCCAGCGCCTTCCAGCCCAGCGTCGACGGCGCGGTCGCGAGCGGGAAATGGACACCTTCGACCAGCGTGTCAACCGCAATGGCGAGCGGACCGGCGCAGTCCAGCACGGCGGCGTCGTCACCGATGCCTACCCGCGTGCCCGGGTCCGTCGGCAATCGGGCCAGGCCGTGTCGGAGCCGGTCGATCAGATCGAATTCGCGCGCGGCCATAGGTCAGCGGGCTATTCGGAGTGGCTTTCCTGCCACTCGGCCGCGCGCCACCGCCCGGCAAGCTTGTCGAGCACGCCATTGACATAGGAAGCGCCACCCTCGGCGCCGAAGTCGCGCGCCAACTCGACCGCCTCGTTCAGGATCACCTTGAAGGGCACGTCCGGACGGTGCTTGAGTTCAAAGCCGGCCAGCCGCAGGCTGGCACGCTCGATCGGATCGACCTGCTGCAGCGGTCGGTCGATGAACTGCGCCAGTCCGGCATCGATCTCGGTCAGGTGCTTCTCGACCCCCAGCAGCAGGTCTTCGAAGTACTCCCGGTCGACGATCGCCATGTCCTGTTCCTCGTCGAACTGGGCCAGGATGCTGCGCATCGGTTGATCATTGAGCTGCCACTGATAGATCCCCTGCAGCGCGCGTCGGCGGGCGCGGGCGCGCGGGGCATAGACGTTGACCTGTCGGTTGGCCATCAGCCGCCGCTCGCCAGGGCGCGTCCCAGGTCAATCTGTTCAAGCAGCGCCAGCGCCGCCTCGGCGCCCTTGTTGCCAGCCTTGCTGCCAGCCCGCTCGAAGGCCTGGTCGAGATTGTCGACCGTCAACACCCCGAAAGCGATCGGCACCCCGCTCTCCAGACTGACCCGCTGCAAGCCCTGGGTGGCGGCGGCCGAGACGTACTCGAAATGCGTGGTGGCACCGCGTATCACGCAGCCCAGAGCCACGATGCCGACGTAATCACCGCCACGCAGCAACTGCTGACAGGTCAGCGGCAGTTCGAAACTGCCCGGGCAGCGCACGACGGTCAGCGAGTCCTCGGCCACGCCATGGCGCCGCAAGGCATCGCGGGCGCCGGCAATCAGCGGCTCGACGATCAGCTCATTGAAACGTGCCGCCACCAGCGCAATGGAACCGGCTGGCGCGCGCAGGTGGCCTTCGATGACGGTCATTGGGTGCTCGCGAGTTGCGGGTAGCCGGGCAGTTTACCTTGATACCAGGGCTGAGGGCTGAGGGTACGACGAGTGATGGATCAGTCGGGGTCGGGGTCGGAATCGGAATCGGAATCGGATTCAAAGGGCAACGACATGGGTTCTGGCCACGAACGACTTGACGAATCCCGGGCAGACATCGACTACGTCGGCCGGGGATGTCGACTACGCCAAAACCAATCGATACCGATTCCGACCCCGACCCCGACGCCGAGGGGAGTTCGCTGCCGAAGGAGTGCTGACCCCTCAGCCCCCCTCAGCCCTCAGCCCTTTTCCGATCAGCCCTCAGCCCTCAGCCCTGCTCCAATCAACTCCCCACCAGCCGCCGATGCACATGCACCGATTGAATCACGCCGAAGCCGGCGAGCAGGACGACGGCGGCGGTGCCGCCGTAGCTGACGAAGGGCAGCGGTACGCCGACCACCGGCAGCAAGCCGCTGATCATGCCGGCGTTGACCAGCACATAGAGGAAAAACGACAGCGCGAAGGAGCCGGCGACGAGTCGGCCGAAGGTGTCGCGGGCATTGGCCGCAATCCACAGGCAGCGGGCGACGATTGCGAAGTACAGGCAGAACAGCAGCAGGATGCCGAGCCAGCCGAACTCCTCGCCGTAGACGGCCAGGATGAAGTCGGTGTGGCGTTCGGGCAAAAAATCCAGCTGCGACTGGGTGCCTTCCAGATAGCCCTTGCCGGCCAGGCCGCCGGAACCCACCGCTATTTCCGACTGCAGGATGTGCCAGCCACTGCCGAGCGGATCAGCTTCCGCATCGAACAGCGTCAGGACCCGCTGGCGCTGGTAATCGTGCATGAACCAGATCCAGTGGATCGGGGCGTAGGCAATCAAGGCGGCACTGCCGCCGATGATCCAGCGCCAGGACAGTCCGGCCAGGAAGATGACGAAGGCGGCCGCGCTCAGCACCAGCAGCGCGGTGCCCAGATCGGGCTGCTCGATGATCAGCAGGGCCGGAATCATGGTGAGCAGCCCCAGCACGATCAGGTCGGTGAAGGTCGGTGGCAGCAGTCGCTCGTGCAGCCAGGCGGCCAGTGTCATCGGCAGGGCCAGCTTCAGGATCTCCGATGGCTGAAAGCGCAGCAGGCCCAGATCGAGCCAGCGCTGCGCACCGCGCCCTTCGCCGAGCACGGCAACCGCGATCAGTAGCAGCAGACCGACGGCGTAAGCCCACGGGCTCCAGCGGCGCAGC
>JBGTIE010000785.1:0-2312 GCA_041745855.1 Lysobacterales bacterium
CGACGGCGCCAGCGTCTACATGAAAGCCTGCGCCGCCTGCCATTCCACCGGGGTGGCCGGAGCGCCGAAGCCGGCGGACAGCGCTGACTGGGCGCCCCGAATTGCGCAGGGTGACGAGCTGCTGTTCAAGCATGCAATCGACGGATTCACCGGCAACAAGGGCATGATGCCGCCCAGGGGCGGATTCATGATGTTGAGCGATGCCGAGATCCGGGCGGCCATCGAGCACATGACGGCAGACGTCCGCTGATCATCCGGCGCGCAGCGGTGGTCACATGTCGGGCGTCGGGCCAGAGAGCTGGCGCACGATGTCGTTGAGCAGGTGGCTGGCACCAATCCGGAAGTGCTGCGGCATCGTCCAGTGACGGCCGAACATCGCCTCGGCCAGGGCGACATAGCCGGCCGCGTCGACGAGACTGCGGATGCCTCCGGCGACCTTGAGGCCATGGTCGCCGCCGCGCTCGGCGATCACGCCGAGCAAGATCCCGGCAGCCTCCAGCGTTGCGCCACGGGCAAACTTTCCGGTTGAGGTCTTGAGGAAATCTGCGCCTCCCTGCAGCGCGATCAGGCTTGCACTGCGGATCAACTGGGCCGTCTCCAACTCGCCGCTCTCGATGATTACCTTCAACAGCCGGTCGCCACAGGCCCGCCGGCAGACTTCGACCGCCCGCATTGGCGTTGCCGCATCGCCTGAGCGCAGTGCTTGCCAGGGCAGCACCATGTCGACTTCGTCGGCACCGGCCGCCACGGCCCGACGTGTCTCGCGCTCGATCCGTTCGACTGCGGCCGAGCCGTCCGGGAAGTTGACCACGGTCGCGATGCGCACCGCGCCCAGATCCAGTGCATCGAGCTCCGCCCGCGCGTGATCGATCCACTCGGAATAGATACACACGGCCGCCGGATGGCCCCAATCGGTGTCGGCGCGCGCACAGAGTCGCTCGATGGTGACGTGGTCGTCATCTTCGCCGAGGGAAGTCAGGTCCAGCGCCGCGAGCACGCGACGGGCCAGCCGGTCATCGATGATCATTCGCGCATTCTCCTTTTGTCACCTCACGATGCGCAGCGTAAATGGGTTGAAGCTCGATCAAGCGCCGGGCAGCGCAGGCTGGAAGCTGTCGGAATAGCAGGCGTCCTCGCTCAGCCCCTGGTGCAGGAAGGCGGGAACGGCGGCATCGATCAGTTGCACCGATCCGCACACGTAAACTTCCATGCCGCTCAGATCCGGGTAGTCCTGCAGGATGGCTTGGTGGACCAGGCCGATGCGGCCGGGCCAATCCGGATCGGTTTCTGGCGCGGACAGCACCGTGACGAGGCGAAAGTTCGGTTGCTCACGTTGCCATTGTTCGACCTGATCGCGCTGGTACAGGTCGGCCGGGTGGCTGACCCCCCAATACAGCACCATCGGGCGCTGCACGCCACGGTGGAAGGAGTCGAGCAGAATGCTGCGCACTGGCGCAAAGCCGGTTGCACCGGCGACGAACAGGATCGGGCGCTCGTTGGTCTGCAGGCTGAATTGGCCAAGCGGGCCCTCGATCTCGAACTCCGCGCCCACCTGCATGGTATCGAAGACCTGCGTGGTGAAGCGGCCACCCTCGATCAATCGCACATGCATTTCCACTTGAGTGTTGTCATGAGGCGGATTGGCAAAGGAGAAGGCCCGCCGCTGGCCGTCTTCGAGGATGACGTTGAAATACTGACCCGCAGCGAAGTCGATCCGCTCGCCATGGATGTCCTCCAGCCACAGGCCCATCACACGCGGCGCATAGCGCTGCATCCGGACCACTCGCATGCGCCACTGCCGGATCGGTACGGCATCGGCCGCCAATGGCTGATCGACCTCGAGTTCCACGTCGCCGAGGGCGACGGCGCAGCACATCAGCGCCTTGCCCTGCGGGCGTGCCGCCATAGGAAAGGCGCTCTCCTGGACATTGGCGTGTTCGACCTGACCACGCAGGATGCTGCAGCTGCAAACGCCACAGGCGCCGTTGCGGCATTCGAACGGCAACGCCAAGCCGGCCCGCAGACCGGCTTCGAGCAGGGTCTCGCCGGGGCGCGCGGTGGCTACGCGTCGATCCGGATGGAACAGCAGTTGCCAGCGGGTGGCCGTGCGCCGACGACGACCGGACAGCCACGGCAACAGCAGCAGCAGCACGGTAAGCAGCGTCAGTGCCGCCCAGACGATCGCGAGCCGTTCGGGCTCGAGCAAGGGGAAGACCGGCAGCACGAACCAGTCCAGTTCGATGGCCATCACCGCCTGACCCAGATCCGCCGGCCCGCCCTGACTATGCACCGGCAGCAGCAGCGCCAGCCCG
>JBGTIE010000786.1:0-8584 GCA_041745855.1 Lysobacterales bacterium
AGCCTCCGCAGCTGTCCGGTGGACCGGCTGGATCGAAGCTCTCGATCACTGCGCTGCGCGGTCGTCCGGTGAGCCAGTTATGCAAGACCTGCAGGGTGGTGTGGCTGGTCTCATCGTCGGAGTCGATCCGGCGTCTGAAAGTGGCAACGTTGGTGCGCAGCGCCTCGTGGTCACCACACTGCGGACCGAAGACGCCGGGGGGTTCCAATGGACCGGCTGAGCGTGGTTCTTCCGAGCGCTCGCCCAGCGTGGCGAGTTGGTGTAACTGGATCTCTTCCAACAGTCCGTACAGCGTGCGGTCGATGGGTACGCCGTCGTAGCGGAAGCCGGCGTCGATCGTATTGCGCATGATCAATTTGTCCTGCAGATCGGCGCGGACGAAGATCGGTGCATTCAAATGGTGTTCCAACTGGTGGGCACCGTCGGCGCAACGCCACTGGTCATCGGTTGCCTGGTGATAGGCCAGACAGCTGGCGTCCAGTCGTCCGCCCCAGAATCCCTGCACGGCTTCGGTCCAGCGCCTGCGCATGACCCATTCATAGCTGCAGTTGCCCACCAGATCGGGACCACACAACAGGCTGTCGCTGTGATCCAGCGTCGCGTGCGCCAGCCCGTAGGAGGCGTCGATCACGGCGGCGAAAGTCAGCGGGCAGGATTGCGGCGTGCAACGCACGTTGTGTGCACGCAGTCGCTCATGGACCGCGTCGGCATTGCTACGCACGCCGCCGCCGCCGGCCGAAGAGCCACTGAACAACACATGTGTGGCTTCATCCAGATCGGGCATCGACTGAACATCGCCGCGGGCGGTTCGATAGCTCAGCTTCCCGCTCGAACCACGCAGTTGCTCAATGACCGCATCGACGATGTTCGCACCGAGAAAATCGATCTGATATGCCGTGTCGACACCGCGATGCAGGGCCGATGTCGCAACGCCGGCACGCTGACCGATCCAGCCGTCGGAGCTGCAATAGTAGACAAACACGTGGTTCCAACTCGCAAACGGATTTCGTCCACTCGTACTCTCGATCCCTTGGCCGGCGATTCCACGAACCGGAGCGAACCGGCTCGACAGCTTGTTGCCGCCAAAGTTTCCGTCGCGGCCCAGCCAGCGGTCGTGACAGTTCTGGCCACTGGCACAGGAGCCGCCGCCCTGCAGGTAGATCACCCAGCGATCGCGATGCTCGGCCGTCGCCGCGCGGCGCACGTAGTACACCGCCGGAGTGCCGTCGGCGCAATGTGCCTGCGGATAGATATCTCCGGGGACTTCCAGACGCATCAGATCCGAGCCGCCGGCGACGCCGCCCACACCTGGAATCGGTCGGCCGAAGGCTTCGCCGAGGGTGGGCAGGGTCTGTGCCGTGAGGGCCGTCCCGAATCCGGCCAAGGCCAGCACAAGCGCCAACGCGCCGTATTGACAAGGGATCATGGCTGTCAGCTCCTCAGGTCGGCAGGGTGAGTATCCGATGGAAACGCAGCAGGCGGCCAAGCGGCTACACTCAGCATGCGGTCTGTTCAGCCGTCGTTCATGAAACTCACGTTTTCACTCAGGCGTCGTGAGCTGGCTGAAAAGCGCCGGCCGCCCCGCTCTTGCTGTTCCGGGCCAAGAGACGCAGCTCGGCGGACGCGACGAGCCGGGTACCGATAGCTGCAAGATGGCGGGCCGCATTGACGGACCTGGGAGCATGGGTCCGCCAGCGTACCGACCGAGTGCGACAACCCGCCATAATCTCGACGAGACAGCGTCGACTCAACTCGACACGTGGACTTCGGAGTGCTGCCAGGGCAATGCGCAAACGACGGGAGGATAGGCATGGCGACCGGATGGGCCGAGACGGCGCGGTACATGATCAGATCGATGCAACTGTGATCCGGTGAGTGCCGATTTCCGCTCGTCCGTGCTGAACCCTGGCCTGGGCAAAACCCTTGCCTGGCTGCTGGTGTACAGCGCTTTGGTCCTGGCGCCGATGCTGATCGCGCTGATCGGAGATCGGCCGGCGCCGCGGCGCCTGTTGGTCGAGATTGGCGCGATGCTCGGCCTGCTGGGGCTTGGGGTGTTGGCGATGCAACTGGTGCTGTCCGGGCGGCATCGGTGGTTTGCTCCCGGATTCGGGCAGGACAATCTGCTCCAGTTCCACCGCCAGACCGGTCAGTTCGCCTGGCTGCTGGTGCTGATGCATCCGTTGACACTGATCGTCGGCGATCGCGATTTCCTGGCCTACCTGGACCCGCGCGAGGATGTGCTGCGCGCGCTGGCGCAGATCTTCGTCCTGCTCGCGGTGACCACATTGCTGGTGACATCCTTGTGGCGGCTCGCGCTCGGGCTGAGCTACGAAGTGTGGCGTACCTTGCACGCCACGCTGTCATTGCTGGTTGTGACTATCGGTCTGGGTCACTCGCTGCTGGTCGACCACTACAGCGCCGGGATCGCGACCAAGGTGGCGCTGGCGCTGCTGATCGCGGTGCCCTTGCTGTTATTGCTGGAATCGCGTCTGCTCAGGCCATGGCGACTGCGCCAGCGCCCATGGCGCCTGGTCGAACGCGAGCCCCTGCCAGGCGAGGCGATCCGCTTGCTGCTGGAGGCCGAAGGGCACGCGGGAATGCACTTCAAGCCCGGCCAGTACGCCTGGCTGACACTCGGTCCCTCGCCGTACTCACTGCAGCAACATCCGTTTTCCATGGCTTCGCCGGCCGCCCGGCCCGATCGCCTGGAGTTTTTTATCAAGCAGTCCGGTGATTTCACTCAATGGCTGTCGAA
The DNA here is from genome assembly GCA_041745855.1 of Lysobacterales bacterium. GTDB lineage: Bacteria > Pseudomonadota > Gammaproteobacteria > Xanthomonadales > SZUA-5 > JAWLAT01. The sequence goes on from JBGTIE010000786.1 coordinate 2,756, forward strand.
GGTCGAGATTGGCACCAGGGCATGGCTGGAGGGGCCCTATGGCGTGTTCACAATGGACCCTGCTGCGGGCCGACGCACGGTATTCATTGTCGGTGGCATCGGCATCACCCCGGTGTTCAGCATGTTGCGCAGTTGTGCGGAGCGGGGATGCCGCCAGTCCATGTGGCTGATCTATGCGAACAACGGCAAGGATGAAATCACCCTCGGCGAGGAAATCGACGCGCTGAGCCAGTGTCTGTCGCTGACCGTGATTCATGTGCTCAACGAGCCGCCGGACGACTGGCAGGGCGAGACGGGTTATGTCGATGCCGATCTGTTGGCGCGCACACTACCCGAGGATGACGAAGACATCGACTATTACGTATGTGGTCCGCAACCCATGATGGACAGTGTCGAGCCGGCTCTGAGAGATCGCGGCGTCAGCATGCGGCGGCTGCATTCAGAGCGCTTCGACCTGGTCTGAGGGAGACGAAAATGGTGCATGACATTGCCCGATACCTGGGCACGATAGTCTCAATCGGACTGCTGGCGGTCGCCGTGGCTGTGGGCTGGTGGATCGCTGGGTGAAGTTCCCTGAAGGCAGGGCTGAGGTGTGAGGGCTGGGATCAGGTAGAGCCGGCGGGATTCTTGCCTGAACCATTGCGCCGACGTACAGAACAAGCGCGACAGTTTGCGATAGTCTCGACCTGAACTGCCACAAACATGAACTTCGAAGTGTGGCTCGATACACTCAAGGCATAGCGAGGGCAACAGGAGCTCTATCATGGCGACCGGATGGGCCGGAGACGGCGCGGTACAGGACCAGATCGATGCAACCGTCGAGGACGCCGTCCGGCGCGCTCGCAGTCAGCTGCTGAAGGGTCCGGGACTGAACCTTTGCGAGGAATGCGGCAGCAAGATTCCCGAGGCGCGGCGCAAGGCCGTGCCGGGGGTGCGCATGTGCGTGGATTGTCAGGCAGAAGTCGATGACGAGGAAGCCAGCAGCAGTGGCTACAACCGCCGCGGCAGCAAGGATAGCCAGCTTCGGTGAGTGTTGGGTCTGTGTACTGCCTGCGAATGAACATTACTCTGCTGGACGACCGGAAGAAGGCTAGACGGCGAAGCCCGGTGACCGCAAAAGGAACCCCGAGTTGTACTCGGGCCGAGCTGGCTCGGCGGTTTTGAAAGGAACCCCGAGTTGTACTCGGGCCAAGCGTCCCCCAGGAACCCCGAGTTGTACTCGGGCAAGAATATCTCGGCGCTTCACCTGGCTTCGTTGCCCGAGTGCAACTCGGGGTTCCGAGTTTGCTTCGGCTCTTCGGCTGTGACGACAAGTAGGTGACACTCCTCGGTTCATGGCCCGTCTGCATTTCCGGGCCGGGAAAGGGGTCTCGCATGACGATGAGGTGTGTGCTGTCGCTCACTCTTTCTGGGCCCTTTGCCCTGGGCCCTGTGCCCTCGCTTTCAGATACCATCGACATCGCGTTCACATCTGTGGTCCTGGGAGGGAGGATGTTCCGGAGTGTCATGGCGATACTCGCCGGCGTCGTGCTGGGCGGTCTGGTCGTTGGCGTGGTCGAATGGCTGGGGCACTGGCTGTACCCGCTGCCGACCGGTTTGGACATCAAGGATCCGAAGGAACTGGCGGTTGCGATGGCCGAGTTGCCCATCGGCGCCTTCCTGATGGTTTTGCTGGCATGGTTCTGCGGGGCCCTTTGCAGCGCCGCGCTTGCAAGCTGGCTGGGTCGACCGGAATCGGTGCTGTGCGGCGTGCTGGCGGCCATGGTGATGCTGGCCTTCGCGGTGATGATGCTGATCATCATCCCTTCGCCGTTGTGGTTCATCCTCGTCACGCCGCTGGTGTTCGTTCTCGGTGGCGGGCTGGGGCTGTGGCCGTGGTGGCGGGGCAGGGGTACTGCGATTTTCGCGTGAGCATCGAGCACTGGACCGGCTGGAGTCACCCTGAAGCCGACCCCCTGGCTTGTTGCTCGACTGGTCGGATACGCCGGGCAAGGATCGATACCGATACCGATTCCGACCCCGACTCCGAGGTGAGCTCTCTGGCGGCAGAAAATTCAGCGTTGCCGAGAGCCGCCTGTGCATCCGTTTGACTAGCACCCCGAGCTGCCTCCATCCGGATCGCCGCCAGCGCTTACGGGCTAAACTCCGGGTCTTTTCCCCATCAGTAACGGAAATGCCGACCAATCAACGCGAACTGGAGCGGGAAGTCACCACCGACCTGAAGGACCGGCTGACCTACGACCGCTACCTGGGCCTGGATCAGCTGCTGCAGGCGCAGCATCCGCTGAGCGACCCGCCGCATCATGACGAGATGCTGTTCATCATCCAGCATCAGACCAGCGAGCTGTGGATGAAGCTGATCGTGCATGAGTTGCATGCCGCACTCGGCCATCTGCGTGCCGATCGCATCGACCCATGCCTGAAGATCCTGGCTCGGATCAAACATATTCAGAAACAGCTGTTCGAACAGTGGGCCGTGCTTGAGACGCTTACGCCGAGCGAATACATCGAGTTCCGCCATGTGCTCGGCCCGGCCAGCGGCTTCCAGTCGCTGCAGTACCGGATGATCGAGTTCCTGCTCGGCAACAAGAACGCGGACATGCTGAACGTGTTCGCGCACGACCCGGCGCAGCAGGCGCTGCTGGCGGAGGCGCTGCACACGCCCTCGCTGTACGATGAGTTCCTGCGCTTCCTGAGCCGGGCCGGCCACGCCGTGCCGCAGCGTTTGCTGGACCGCGACGTGACCCAGCCGCACGAGCGCGATCCGGAACTGATGCCGGTGCTGGTACGGATCTACAAGCAGCCACGCAGCTACTGGGACGCCTACCACCTGTGCGAGCAGTTGGTGGACGTCGAAGAGGCCTTTCAGCTGTGGCGCTTCCGGCACATGAAGACGGTCGAGCGAATCATCGGCTACCGCCGCGGCACCGGCGGCTCGTCGGGCGTTGGTTTCCTGAAGAAGGCTTTGGAGTTGACGTTTTTTCCGGAGTTGCTGGATGTTCGGACGTTGCTTTGAGGCTAGTGCATAGCGCGAGGATAAGGGCCCAGGGCTCAGGGCCCAGGGCCCAGTAGAGCAAGGGCAAAGGGCCCAGAAGCCTGATCTTGCGTGCTCTTCTGGGCCCTGGGCCCTATGCCCTGGGCCCTCGCTTTCTTGTGTCCTGCTTCACCAATTCCTCGCTATCCATCCAGAAACTCCACCTCCCCACTATCCACCGAATACTCGGCGCCGATGATCAGCAGCTCTTCAGTGAGGTGGAGGCGTTCGAGCAGGCCGGAGCCGTGACGTAGCTGGTTGACGCTGACGCGAACGTTGGCGCGCACGGCGGCTTGTAGCAGGGCGTCCTCGTTGGGCCAGTGGCAACCTTCAACCAAGCCTTCGAGGGTCGGGCTGATACGCTCGACGATCGACTTCATTCCGCGCGAAACTCGTGTCGGTTCGCGGATCTGGGCCAGGCTGGCTTCGATGGCGCCGCAATGCGAATGACCCATGACCACGACCAGTCGGATGCCGAAGCGCTCGACCGCGAACTCGACGCTGCCGATCTGCGACGGCGCGGTGATGTTGCCGGCGACCCGGATCACGAACAGATCGCCCAGACCCTGGTCGAAAACGAACTCGGCCGGCACCCGCGAATCCGAACAGCCCAGGATAATCGCGAAGGGCCGGGCCTGGCGTGCCAACTCGCCGCGACGGGTGTGACTGTGCAGCGCCTGCAGACTGACCACCTGCTGGGCAAAGCGGCCGTTGCCCTCGCGCAGTCGTGCCAGCGCCGCATTGGCGTCGAGATTGTCGCCTTCAAGGATCACCGGTCTTTTCCCTTGCCATGCTCGCGCATGATTCGTCCCTTTTCCCGATCCCAGTCGCGGTTCTTCTCGGTTTCGCGCTTGTCGTGCAGCTTCTTGCCCTTGGCCAGGCCCAGTTCGACCTTGACCTTGCCGGCCTTCCAGTACACCGACAGTGGGATCAGCGTGTAGCCCTGCCGCTCGACCGCGCCGATCAGCCGGTTGATCTCCTCGCGGTGCAGCAGGAGTTTGCGGTTGCGCATGGTTTCCGGCACGACGTGACTGGATGCAGACAGCAGCGGACTGATCTGGGCCCCGAACAGAAACAGCTCGCCGCGGTTGATCAGCGCGTAGCTGTCGCCGAACTGGAGCTTGCCGGCGCGGATGCTCTTGACCTCCCAGCCCTGCAGCGACAGGCCCGCCTCGAGTCGCTCCTCGATATGGTACTCATAGCGCGCGCGCTTGTTGACCGCGATCGTGCCGCGGCCGGCGCCCTCGTTTTTCTTCGGTTTGTTCATGGGCTCCGGGTACGGCCGTCGGGCGACAACTGCTCTGGAGCGAGCGGTCGATGGGCCTGACGACTTGAGTTTTGGGGCGCGGATTGTCCACCATCGGCATCCTTCCTGCCTAATCGGAACATCGTGCCCCAGGTCCACCGTTCAGCATTGATCGCCCGCCCGGCCAGTCTGATGTACGGGCTGGTCAACGACGTGCGCTCCTATCCACGCTGGTTTGACTGGTGTCAGGCCGCTGATGTGCTGGATGAGGACGAGCACAGCATGCTGGCCCGCTTGACTCTGAAGCTGGGTCTGTTGCAGACGCGTCTGACCACCCGCAATGTGCTGCTGCCGTGTGAGAACATCCAGCTGACAATGATCGAAGGCCCGTTGACCCGCCTTGGCGGCAACTGGAGCTTCAAGGCCCTCGGCAAGGACGGCTGTCGGGTCGGGCTGGACCTGAGCTTCGAGTATGCGAGCGGCTGGCTCGACAGTGCCTTCAGACTCGGTTTTGAGCGGCTGGCCAATCACATGGTGGACGACTTTGTCAGGGTGGCGCGCGAACATGGCGGATGAGAGGATGACTGAGGAGTTGGCGGTGGAAGTGGTGCTTGCGCTGCCGGACGCTGCCCATCGGGTCCGTCTGACGCTGCCCATCGGATCGACCGTGGCCGAGGCCGTGTCGCGCTCGGGTCTGGACCGTTTGGCTCAGGCGCCAGCAGTGCTGGACGGTCATGTCGGGCGCTGGGGCAAGGCCTGCGATCCGAACGATCTGCTCGAGGCCGATGACCGGATCGAACTCTACCGTCCGCTTACGGTCGACCCGATGGTCGCCCGCCGCCGCCGCGCCGAGCGCAAGCAGCGTGGCTGAGGAACGCGACATCCCTGGCCCGATCCGGCGCAGTTCGTCCTCGCCAGAATGGGGTTGCGCCCCACGGGCGTCCGCAAACGGAATCAGTGCGATCGCGATGAGCTCGCTGACCGGGGTGCTGCTGAGCTCGCTCTTGCTTGGCGTCGTGCTGTGCCTTGTGGTCCGTCCAGGCTTCGCCGCCGACCAGGCTGCACCGATCGCCGACGACGTGCAGGAGCCGATCGCCGATGACTTGGACGCCGAGCTCCCACCGCCCGAACAGGTGACCGATCAACGCGCGGCGCAGGACGAGTTCGTCCGCAACGAGTTGCAAGCGGTGTTCGACCGCGTGCCCGGTCTGAATCGGGTCAAGGTCACGGTGGATGCCGGCGTCGTCCGCCTTGAAGGGGCCGTCGTCGATGCCGGCACTCGGACCCGCGCGCTGGCCCTGGCCGAGCGGATGGACGGGGTCATTTTCGTCGACAACCGGATCCGCGAATCGACTTCGCTGAAGGAGCAGCTGCAGCCGACCTGGTCGCGGCTGCGCGAGCTCGGCTTCGGCGTCGTGGCCAAGCTGCCGCTGTTCGCGGTCGCGCTGATCATCATGGCGCTGGCGATCTGGTTCAGCAGGCTGCTGGCGCGCTGGAACGGACCGGCTGCACTGCACGCGCGCAATCCGTTCCTGCATGGCCTGGTTCG
>JBGTIE010000787.1:0-2784 GCA_041745855.1 Lysobacterales bacterium
CCGCAGCGCGTGCAGGCGTCGCGGAAGGCCGCTTCGGCCAGCGCCCAGGGTGGGAGCGCCGCTGTGGGGCGGGCGTCGCTGCGTCCGCCGAAAAAGGCTCGGCGGGAGAGGGCCGGGCCGGTCACTTGCTCAAACACCCGGCGGGCCGTTGAAGATCTGCCAGATCCACACCGCAAAGCCATAGCCAGAGACAATCAGCACGGCCAGGACCGGGAACAGGATCACGGTAAGAAACAGGAAGGCACGCAGCTCCTGCGCCTTGCTCGATGGACCCGAACCGTTGTCCGATGCGATCACTTTGTCCCTCCTCCGGGGAAAAATCATCTTGCGGCATTGAAAGCGATAGGTCAAAAGGCAGTTTAGCTGCGAGATGGGTTGCCGACCCTTAGGGTCCGCGCAACAATAACTTCCTGCATTCGGCCGCCCCTGGACCACGCCAACGGCGTTGCGCTTCCTGGCAAGGGGGACAGGCCATTCCCTGCGAAGCGCGCCTTGCTGGCGAGGCCCAGGGACGCCCTCGGTGCAACGGACGTTATTGTTGCGCGGACCCTTACTGAGTCCAACGATATTCTACACTGACCCACAGCTTGGTCTGGTCACTGGCGAATCCATCGGATTGATAGCGCGCCAATTTTGTCAGCGCATTCCAACCCTTGCCGAAGCCCCAGCTGAGTTGGGCGTCCAGTTCGGTGCCGAACTCAGCCGAGCCCCGTTGCGCGCGGTAATCGTGCCAGCGCAGACTGTAGCGAAGGTTGCCGAGCGGGCCCTCGGCGCCAATGTAGCGATCCTCCAGGCCATCGAGCGGGGTCACCAGAAAGCGGTCGGCCCACCCGTTGAAGGCGTGGAGGGTGGCCAGCGGGGTCTGCAGTGCGCGGCGGCCGTTGCTGCCGAGTGACTCCAGCCCGGCGCGCAGCGTGTGCTTGCCGAGACGCAGTCCGCCCTCCAGGCGCCAGTATTCGACGCTGCCCGTGTCAGGCGCCTGGGCATAATCGGACTGATTGGCGTATTCCACCGCGTAGAGCCAGCGCGGGCCGTCGTTCGCACCGACGCCATTGTCAAGACGCAGACCCAACGTGCGGGTCGAACTGAGCGGAAGGTCCTGATTGTCGTACCAGTAGCCGTAGGCGACGAACGGATGCTCAGCGAGCGTGCCGGCAAGGTTTATCGCGTGGGTGTCCAGATCCTGCGCTGCCGCCAGCGGGTTCGGGTGGCCGTTGCCGAAGATGCGGTGAACTTTGTCCAGCCAGGCGTAGCGTAGCGTCCAGTCACTACCGACACGCAGCGTGCTGGCGACGGCGTCAAAAGTCTGCTCGTTCTGACGCCAACCGACATTGCCGATGAAACGATGGTTGTCGAAAGCGAGCCGCTGCCGGCCGAGGATGAAACCGTGGCCGTCCGCGTGCTGCCAGCCAAGGTGGACCTGGTTCCATTCGCTGCCCGCAGGATCGGCGACCACCGGCCGATCGGTTTGACCGTTGGCCGTGTCGTTGTAGTCATCAATCAATGATCGGACATCCTCCACCTCGATCAAGGCATACCAGCCGGCTGACGGCGCGCTGCGAAATCCCAGCCGGTTGCGCCAGGTCAATGCGCTGGCATCACGCCTGAAGGCGTCGTCGTCCACGTGCTCCAAGCGCAGGCGGCTGTCGAAGAGCAGGCTGCCATCGCGCAGCGGTCGAACCGATTCGGCATGCGCGGAGGCGGCAGCGCAGGCCGCGCAGACGAGCGCCGCAGCGGGAAATCTGGACATCGGATGCTCCTCAATGTCGCGAGGCAGATGGGTCAGTGGTGCTTCCAGCAAGAGTGTCTGGCGCTTGCAGTTGCTCGACATTGACCACGGTCAACCGAGTCGCGGATTGTTCCTGCGGGGGCGCCCGGTGCGCTCAGCGGCTGCCGCTTGCTGGCGGAAGCATCGTAGGCACGCCTGCTTGATCTGCATCAGGGCCGGTGCTGCCACAACCGGGCACAATCAGTACATTGCAGCTGTCGAGGCTGGCAGGATGCACAATCAGGTTTCCGGAGCAGGTGCCAGCGCGCAAGGTTGGCGGCGCTGGCCGTGGTTGATGCTGTCCTGGATCAGTCTCGCGCTCGGCCTGGTTGGTGTCGTGCTGCCCGGACTGCCAACCACGCCATTCATCCTGCTCGCGGCCTTCGCCGCTTCGCGCGGGTCCAACGCAATGCATCGCTGGCTGCATGAGCACCCGCGCTTCGGCAGCATCATCGCCGATTGGCAGCGCGAGGGCGCGGTCAGCCTGAAGGCCAAGCGCGTCGCAACGCTGAGCATGCTCTTGTGCGCCCTGATCCTCTATCTCAGTGCGCCGGTGTGGTGGCTGGCGGTCATCCCATGGGCCATCATGACCGCTGTGGCCATCTGGCTATGGCTGCGCCCTTTGCCTGCTGGCGTGGGTACTTGCTGATGGCCGGTCCCAAAGCTCCGGGCGAATGCCGCGGACCGTCATCCGCAATCTGGTCGAGGTGCTGGAACCAGCCAGGGCCCGCACAGTGGAGTAGACAAGGGCAGGGGATTCTCGGCTCGCTTTGATCCAGATCATGGCGTGGTTGGTGGCGCGCATCCATCCTGTGCGCGCCCGGTTCCCTTCGAACATTCACGCGAGGCATTCGCAATGAAACTGCTACTCCCATCCGCCATCTTGCTGGCCCTGGTGCTGGCCGGCTGCAAGCCCCAGGATCCTGCCCCCTTGCCACCCGAGGTCGGCACCCGAACGGTTCCGCTCGCTACCACGCCGGGACTGCCAGCCGCGCCCGCTGCGGACGGTTCGCAGC
>JBGTIE010000788.1:0-4111 GCA_041745855.1 Lysobacterales bacterium
GACCGGCTTGAGCAGATAATCGACCGCCTCAACGTCAAAGGCGCTGAGTGCGTGCGCGTCGTAGGCGGTGCAGAAGATCAGCAACGGCGGTCGGCTGCCCTGGCGCAAACGACGCGCCGCCTCCAGGCCATCAACGCCCGGCATGCGGATGTCCAGCAGCACCAGATCGGGCTGCAGCTGATCGACCTTGCACAACGCCTCATCGCCGTTCTGGGCCGTGCCCAGCACCTCGCAATCGGCCTGCGCGGCGACCATCTGGGCCAGCCGCTGCCGCGCCAGCGGTTCATCATCGACGATCAAGACCTTCATCCACCCGTACCTTCATTGATGGGTATCCATAGCCGGGCCAGATGGTAGTTGCTGCCTTGCTCGCAGCTCAGTTCGGCCCGATCGCCGAAGCGATGACGCAGACGAGCGCGAATGTTGGCAACCGCCTGGCCACTGCCGCGGTGTCCCGAGCCTCCGGGCGGAATTGGATTGCGCACCTCGATCACCCAATGCTCACCGCTGCGCCGTCCGCTGACCTGCACCTCGCCACCTTCGGGCAGGGCCTGGATGCCATGATAGACGGCATTCTCGACCAATGGCTGCAAGGTCAGTGGCGGCAGCTCGAGCTCGTCGGGCAGATCGAGCGACCAGGACTGCCGCAGACGCGGTCCCAGTCGCTCCTGCTCGATCGCCAGGTAACGCTGGCACAGGGCGACCTCCTCATCGAGTCGCAAGCTGTCCGCGCCCGCCTTCAGGCTGGCCCGGAACAGATCGGACAGGTCCAGCAACGCCGATTCGGCCGCCGCCGGGCGGATGCTGATCAACGAGGCGATGGTGTTGAGGCTGTTGAAAAGGAAGTGCGGCCGGATCCGCGCCTGCAGCGCGTCGGCCTCGGCGCGGGCGTGGGCCTGCACCTGCTGGCGCCATTGATTGTGGACAAAGGCGTAACGCAATGCGGCCGCGGCGAGCACCGCGGCGCTGGCGGTGCTGCCGAAAACGAATGGGGTCAGTCCCTGGCCACTGCCGGTCATTCCCAGCCCGAGCTCCCGATCGAGCATACCGACGGCGAACGCACCGATCAGGCAGATCAGCAGGCACAACAGCCAGGCCACCACACCACCGAGCAGGGCCGGCAGGCGCAGCAGCCGCGTCCGCAGCACGCACAGACACACGGTGCAGGTCAGGGTCAGCCATTGCACATACAGGCTCACCGGCCCTATTCGTAGCCACCAGTCCGAGCCGGCAGCACTGACGCTGCCCAACGGCGCCAGCACGGCGACGACGGCGACCAGTTCGGCCCCGAGCAGAATCACCAGGAAAGGTTCCCAGCGGCACAGCTCCGGCAGCCAGCCATTGGCGGCAGGACGCGAGGGCTGGCGCCGAACCCACATCCGGGTCGACTCAGGCGCTGCCGTCAAGGGCGACGATCATCCCGTCAACCTTGCCTGCAGCCAGTCACTCAGCGCGCCGATCTCCTCCAGGCTCACCTGGTGAGCCATCGGATAGCTCTGCCAGTCGATCTGATAGCCACGCGCACGCAACCGATCGCGGGACAGCTCGCCCAGCGCCTGCGGCACCACCGGATCGAAGCGTCCATGGGCCATGAACAGCGGCAGCTGCAGCGACTGCTCGGCGGCCTCGTCCAGCAGTTTCAGATCCAGCGGCAGATAGCTCGACAGCACCACCAGACCGAGCAGCGGCAGGTGCGTGGTCAGGCCGACGGCGAGGGTGACCGCACCCCCTTGCGAGAAACCGGCCAGCAACACCTTGCGTCCGGCCGCCTGCTCTGCGGCGATCAGCTGCTCGATCTGGGCAATCGATTGGCGAATCCCGGACTCATCCTGGCGCGAGGCCAGGTCCATGCCAAGGATGTCGTACCAGGCCCGCATCCGCATGCCGCCGTTGACGCTCACCGCCCGCGTCGGCGCATGCGGGAAGACGAAGCGCACCGCCGGCCAATCCGGCCGCAGCAGCTCCGGCACGATGCCTTCGAAGTCATGCCCGTCGGCACCCAGGCCGTGCAGCCAGACGATGCTCAGGGTCGGATCGGGACCGGTTTCCCGGACAACGGCGGACAGCGCTTCCACTTCCAATGCGGACACTCCGATGGCGACAGGTGGTAGGGAAGCTTAGCTCGGATCGGGTTGAGTTCCGATTGGCGCCCGGCGCAGGTGGTGCAAGTAAAACTGGTGCAGCGATGCAAACCCAGGAGTCGGGGTTGGGGTCGGAATCGGGATCGGAATCGGAATCGGGATCGCGATCCCCGGATGAATCTCGCGAGACACCCGGCACCAAAGCGAAAAGAGCAGGGAACCACAAAGGACACAAAGGACACGAAGGAAGAGCGAAGAGCCCTGAGCTTGGGCGTCTGACACAGCCGTACCCCCCGAGCGTGCTGGCTGATTTGCGCCCGTCAACGGCAAGGCTCTACCGCTTTGCTCTCCTTCGTGTCCTTTGTGTCCTTTGTGGTCAATCAGCCCTTCAGCTCTTCAGCCCTTCTGACGCCGACAGACACGGGCACGATTCAAGCTGATACAGCAAGGAGGCATTCTGATACGCCGGGCAAGCATCGATTCCGATACCGATTCCGACCCCGACCCCGAGGTGAGCTCCTGGCGGCAGAGAACTCGGCGTTGACGCGCTTCCAATGCGGACACTCCGATGGCGACAGGTGGTTGGGAAGCTTAGCTCGGATCGGGTTGAGTTCCGATTGGCGCCCGGCGCAGGTGGTGCAAGTAAAACTGGTGCAGCAATGCAAACCCAGGAGTCGGGGTCGGGGTCGGAATCGGGATCCCCGGATGAATCTCGCGAGACACCAAAGCGAAAAGAGCAGGGAACCACAAAGGACACAAAGGACACAAAGGAAGAGCGAAGAGCTCTGAGCTTGGGCGTCTGGCACAGCCGCAAGGGTGCGCGTCAAACTGATGCTTCCGCGCCGGTTCGGAGCAATCTGAGCAGTGGGGTCGTACTCGTACTCAGCATCGCGGTACTCGTACTCGTACTCGAGGTCATCACTCTGCTTTCGAGTACGAGTACGAGTACGAGTACGAGTACGAGCAGGATAGTCGGCGACAACCGATGTCCGGCGCAAACGGACGAGCTCACCAGCATCAGTTGAATCGCACCCCATTCGCAACCCCCAGCGTGCTGGCACCTTGGCGCCCGTCAACGGCAAGGCTCTCCCGCTCTGCTCTCCTTTGTGTCCTTTGTGTCCTTTGTGGTCAATCAGCTCTTCAGCTCTTCAGCACTTCTCACGGCGACAAACACCGCCGCTGGCCCGACCGCCCCGCGATAGGTGAGAATCGGGAATCCGCTGCGAGCTGCGAGTAACGTCGATGCGAGTTTCCCCCGTTGAGGCCCGATCAACCCGCCGGTGGGCTCCGTGCCTGGCCGTCATGAGCCTGCTGATCCTGAGTCTGGGCCTGGCCGGCTGCGGCAACAAGGGGCCGTTGAAGCTGCCTGACAGTGCTACCGCCGCGACACGGGCGCGCTGATGTCGCTGCCCTTCGTCAAGCTCGAAGGTGCCGGCAACGATTTCGTCCTGATCGATCGCCTCGCCCACGCGGTCGAGTTGAATCCGGCCCTGGTCAGGCGCTTGTGCGACCGCCGCCACGGCATCGGCGCCGACCAGATCCTGCTGATCGAGCCGGGACGGCGGGAGCGCTTCGCCTATGCGGTCTATAACGCCGACGGCAGCCAGGCCGGCCAGTGCGGCAACGGCGCCCGCTGCATCGCGCTGTATCTGCGTGGGCACTACGGCCTGCCAGCGCGCTTTGCGATCGAGTCGCCAAGCGGGCTGGTCGAGGTCGACGCCACCGATCCGGAGCAGCCGGAGGTGTCACTGGGTGTGCCCAGCTTCGATCCGGCCGCGGTTCCGACGACCCGCCCGAGCACGGCCGAGGGCTGGCCCTTGCGCCTTGCGGGCGTCGACTACCACGCCAGCGCGCTGTCTATCGGCAATCCGCACGTGGTGGTGGAGGTGATTGATGCGGCCGGCGCGCCGCTGGCTGCGCTGGCGGCTGCGCTGCAGACCGATCCCGCCTTTCCGGATGGCTGCAATGTCGGGGTGGTGCAGGTCGTGGATCGTGGCCTGGTCCAGTTGCGCGTGTGCGAACGCGGTGCC
>JBGTIE010000789.1:0-4926 GCA_041745855.1 Lysobacterales bacterium
TTTACGTTTTACGTAAGAGCCAAGGGCGGAGGTGCGCGGTTCGACATATGCCGTGCGGGGGCGCCGCCCCGCCCGCAGTAGCGCGGTCCCGGCGCGCGTGGAGTTTCGGTTTTCGCCCCGATCCAGTTCGCGCCGGTGGCCGCGAGCCAGAGAGTCGGGACCGGCGATCAATCCAAAAGCAGCCGCAGCCACATCCCCAGCACGGCAACAAAGTTGATCGTGAACACCAGCCCGCGCAGGCGCACGTTGGCCGTGAGGATCTGCACTGCGCTGTGCACGATGCGGCCGCCAACGAAGCTCCAGGCCAGCAGCAGCTGCAGCGTATCAATAGTCGTGTCCAGCACTAGCGTCAGCAGGCAAGCCGTATGGAAGAACAGCGGCCATTCAAACTGGTTGCTCAGGTTGGCGCTGATCCGTGGCTCCACAACAGCCCACGGATTGCTGCCGTCCAGGCGTCGTCCGATCCCCCACACAGCGGGCGCGCGGGCCACGGTCAGCAGCACATACAGCAACATGGCCCAGGCTACATGCGCAGCCATCGGCAGGACGAGCGGATTCGACAGCATGGGGGCGAGCTCACGAGTCAGGCCCTGTCGGCCGGGGCAGCAGTGTGCGTCAGCCGCGGGCTGGGTGCCAGCCGGTCAAGCTTTCGGCAGCGCGGTTCGGATCGCAACCGACATAGCCCGGTCGGCTCGGCAATCGCGGCACCGATCCGATCCCGATCCCGATCCCGTTTCCGATTCCGATTCCGATTCCGACCCCGACTTTCCGACCTGCGCTAGCATCCCCACCACCGCAGCAACAGCAAAGCAGATGAAGATGCCCCAGCACCTTGGACTGGTCTCCCTGGTCGTCCACGACTACGACGAAGCCATCGCCTTCTATGTCGGCGTGCTCGGCTTCACGCTGGTCGAAGACACCTACCAGGCAGCCCAGGACAAGCGCTGGGTCGTGGTCGCCCCGCCCGGCGCCAGCGAGACGCACCTGTTGCTGGCCAGGGCTACGACCGACAGCCAGCGATCCCGTGTCGGCAACCAGACCGGAGGCAGGGTTTTTCTCTTTCTTTATACCGACGATTTCCAACGCGACTACCAGGCCTACCGGTCCAAAGGCGTCCACTTTGTCCGCGACCCCAAGGTCGAGGACTACGGCACAGTCGCCGTATTCGCTGACCCCTACGGCAACCTCTGGGATCTGCTGGAACCCGCGGCATGAAGCACGCACCGGCTGGCTACGACTGCCCCTTCTGCCGCCTCGCCCAGACGCTGCCATCGCCGCCTCGGGAAGCCGCCGTCGTGCTGGTAGAGCCGGAAGTCATCGCCTTCTTACCCCTGCACCACTACGCGGGCATCATGGGCAACTGCCTGATCTCGCCGCGCGTCCATTACGAGAACCTGTTCGATATTCCCGACCATATGGGCAGCGCCCTTTTTCGAGTAACCCGTCGGCTGGCGAGGGCCATGCAACAGACCTTCGGCTGCGAAGGAATCTCGACCCGCCAGCACAACGGCCCGGCAGGCGACCAGGACGTGTGGCATTTTCATCTGCATGTATTCCCGCGTTTCCCGAACGACGGCCTTTACGGCGGCTTGAAGGCGCGTTACACGACCGAAGAGCGGATTGAGCTGGCGGAACGATTGCGCGCGGCTTTGGGATAGCGGACAGGCATCTCGACTTGTAACGCGCTTGCGTGATGCGACAGCGGGGAGCAGAGTCAGGACCTTCCCGATCAAGGGCGTAGCCATGCGCGAACAATTGTTGGCAGCCCTGACGATGCTTGTCGGCGGTGCCGCGGTCGCCAATCCACAGGAAAACTGGATCAGTCTGGTTTCCGCGGATATCCGTATTGCGGCACCGTTTGAGATCAAGGCACTTACCGCGAGCGCCGATGGCTGGTGGTTGCTGGATGGCGGGAGCTTTTTGCATCGCTACGTTGCGGGCGAAATTGAACCGGTCATGGATGCGGTCTCGATCGACTTCTTCAATGAGACTCGACTATACGGAACGCCCAGCGACGGAGTGTTGCTACTCGGCACCTTCAATTCCTGCTCAAGTTGGGATTCGGAATGTGCAACGTCGATCGAAAGTCGTGATGATCGCGGGGAACGGAACTGGCTGGTGCAGGCACCCGGGCGTTGCGGTGCGCCTGGCTTTGAGGCAGACGGCGAATTTCGTCTGTCATGCGGCGGTCGTCTCTACCGCTACAGCGCGGAGGGAGAGCAGATCTCTGTAATTGGGTTGTTCGGCAGCCAGATGCTCCTCGACAGCGACCATCTCGAACTGCCCGATGGTGGCGCCTTGCTGGTTGCGCGGAAACGCGAGGCTGTCACCGCCGTTGTGGCGCTGGATAGCAACGACCAGCCGCGCTGGCGCGCACAGTTTCCCAACCGGTCCGCAGCGCCGGTGTTTACGGACGACCACCTCTACCTGCGATTCCCCGGCGCAAGCGCGGCTACCAGCGAACTCGTCGTGCTACGCGCCAGCGATGGTGTGGAAACCGGCCGCACGACCGTTGGTGGGGTGATCACGGCTGTCCAGGGCTGGCAGGACCGAATCTGGATCGGTCTGGCGGATGCGACGGGGCAGCATCGGCTGCTGGCTGTGGACCCGCGCGGTGCGACGACCGGGATGCTGGAACTCGGGAGCTATCGGGTCCAAACGCTTGGGGTCACCGTTGATCTGGCTCGGAACCATGGTCTGCTGCTCGGCCTGGATGGAGACCTGCCGTCGCTGGGGCGATTGGACGCGAGCGGTAGCTATCGTCAAAGCGCCCTGGGCTCGGCGGCACGATTCGGTCACCTGTCTGCCCTGCCGGCGGGCAAAGTGGTCGTCAGCTCGGTGCCGCTGCAGGCAGGTTTACAGACCCGACAGGTCGAAGTGTTAGACATCGCCAATCAGCGGATCGGCGCACGCCTGACTCGCTTGCCCGCGTGGCGCGATCGCAACGCCCAGCAGACTATCGACACCGAACGGGCGGAAATGTGGTCGGCCGGGATACGTGGCAGTCCCTACATCGCTCGTCATGGCTTCGACGGTTCCGCCCCGACCGTGCATGAGTTCGGGGACGTGATCGCGCCACGGGTAGCTCTGGTCCAGGGGCCGCCCGTGCGCATCGAGAATCACTACTGCGCCGCGATTGAAGATCCGGCGCAAGTCTTCTGCGCACCACTGGCAGCAGGAGACGACGCCTTCAATTTCGCGCTGCCATTCATCGAAAGTGAGGCAATCGTGGCCATGGCAGCCGATGATGACGGTCGCCTGGCGATCTTGAGCCAACGCAGGCTGTCGGATCTGTCGTCACAATTGACCCGCACTGTCGTTTCCGCGTCGGGGGTCGTCCAGGGTGCCAGCAGCATCGTGCCTGGCCGGGGCTTCCTATCGCTTGGTGGCTTACGCGGCTTGGTCGGGCAGCGACTTTTTGTCGATGGCGAACAGACGATTGTCAACGCCGTCGCCCCTTCGCGCCGATTGAGGAACGCGACTGGACTGCCGGACTCCGGCGCCATACTGGCGACGGCTGAGGATAATGGCGACGGCTTGACAGCGGCCCGACTTGAGCGGATCGACGCCGCAGGTGTCCGCTTGTGGGAAGTGGATCTGCCGCCCCCTTTGCTAGTGCAATCGCATTTCCTGCGGCTGGAAACGGCTGAGGACATTCTGCTGGTGGAACCATCTTTCCCTGTAGAGGACCCGCAGCGGGTCTTGTTCGATCTGCGGGACGGTGCGCTGCTCGCCACAGAGCCGGCCTTTAACGACGGCTCATCGTGGTTCATCAACGAATACGTGCCCGCAGGTCGACTTTCAAACGCTTTCTGGCGGTTGAGCGAAACGTGCGGAGGCTTCGTCGCTCAGCGTATCTCGGACACCGACCCGAAGGTGCATATCTGGCTTCCCCGACACTTCAGCCTGCGTGATGCCATCACCGGTGCGGACGGCAAGGTGTATTTCGATGACTTTGGTCCTGTGTTGGGCGTCGCCGATCTGAACGGACTTGCAGCGTCGGCGCCAGCACCGAGCGGTCTGGCTGCCGAGCGGCTGCATGTCGACGGCGTGCAGGTCAGGGGCCTGGTGAGCGGGCCCGGAGTCGGCGGCAGCCGCTACGCCGCATACCAGTTTGACCAGACAGTGGATGTCGAGGGAGGTCGGACCCGCTCTCAGTGGTGGCACATCGAACCGGCGGGCCGCGGTGAACGGACACTGGACCTCGATCGCCGAAAGCCGCTGCTCCAGCCAGCCAATGAGAGCTTCAGCATCAGCCAGCTGCCCCATCAGATCTCGCTGCTGCCGTTGGTCGGTCCGGCCTGGTTGCTCAAGCAACGCACCGATTATGCCGGCGATCCCCGGCTCGTCCGCCAGTTGCAAGCCCACCCGACCAGTGCGGCCACACGATTGTATTTCGCCAGCGACGACCACTGGATCGGGCTGGACGAGCCGCTCGGTGAAGCAGTCTGGGGTCTGCCGAACGGGCACTGGTATCGCCTGCAGCGGCAGCCATCCGGGCGCTGGGCGGTCTTTGCCGGCGCTGAAGCCCGGATCGATGAGGCTGCCGACGTGACCGCCGCATTGGGCTTTGCGACATTGAGCCGTCAGGGCTGTGGCCGCCTGGACCTGCAGTTGCGCAGCATCGCCCCAGCAGCGCGATGGGAGTTGGGCGGGGAATTGGGGCGTGCATCCAGCTTCCAGGCCAGTTGCCGGTAAGTGTAGTCCCTCGAGCGCGACCTGGCTGCTCCCAGGAAACCGAACTTGCAGGGTGGGAAGCATCCGCCGCGACAGGTTCTCATCCAGCAGCAGCTTCACGCGGCACTGACCAACCTGATTTCGTGTGCCTCGCGTGCGGCGGCGTATGCCAGACAGCTGCGAATGTCCTAGCCCGGATATTTCATGAACCTGCTACTGCGGCCGCCAATCATCACGCCGTGGCGCGGT
>JBGTIE010000790.1:0-10616 GCA_041745855.1 Lysobacterales bacterium
GGGCCACTGACCGGCGCGGTGAGTTCCATCACCTCGGCCTGCAGCAGGATCGTCTCCAGCAGCTGATCGATGCCGGCGCCGGTCAGCGCCGACACCGGAATGCAGGCGACGTCGCCGCCATACTCTTCCGGCACGACTTCCTGTTGCAGCAGCCCCTGCTTGACCTTCTCCGGATTGGCGTCGGGCTTGTCGATCTTGTTCATCGCCACGATCAGCGGCACCTTGGCGGCGCGCGCATGCTTGATCGCCTCGATCGTCTGCGGCTTGATGCCATCGTCGGCGGCGACGACCAGGATCACGATATCGGTCACCTTGGCGCCACGGGCCCGCATCGCGGTGAACGCGGCATGGCCGGGTGTGTCCAGGAAGGACACCACACCGTGGCCGGTGTCGACGTGATAGGCACCGATGTGCTGGGTGATGCCACCGGCTTCGCCCGCGGCGACCCGGGTACGGCGGATGTGATCGAGCAGCGAGGTCTTGCCGTGATCGACGTGGCCCATGATGGTGACCACCGGCGGACGCGGCATTCCAGGCGCTTCGTTCACCCGCGCCAGCAGTTCAGCTTCCAGATCCTTCTCCTCGGCCTTCTTGACGGTGTGGCCGAGTTCCTCGGCGACCAGAGTGGCGGTGTCGTGGTCGATGACCTGGTTGATGTTGGTCATCATGCCCAGCTTCATCAGCTGCTTGATGACTTCGCCGACCTTGACCGCCATCCGCTGAGCCAGTTCACCGACGGCGATGCTCTCGCCGATCTCGACTTCGCGCTTGACCGGGGCGGTTGGGCGGGAGAAGCCGTGCTCGCGGCCGCTACCACCGCGACCGGCTGACTGGACCTTGCCCTTCGGCTTGCGTTTGGCGCGACGGACGCCATCGGCCAGGTGCAACTGGGCACCCCGTCCGGCTGCGTCGTCTTCTTCTTCCACCACCACGACCGGAGCACGTCGCCGTTCCTCGACGGTGCGCCGTACATGTGGCTTGGGCTCTTCGAAGCGAGTCGGTTTTTCCTTGAGCTTCGGCTTGGCGTCGTGGCCGCGCTTGTCTTCCTCGCGCCTGAGTTCTTCCTCGGCGACCGCCTTGACGGCTTCCTCGGCAGCGATCCGGGCGGCTTCCTCGGCCGCCTCGGCGGCTGCCTTGGCCGCTTCCTCCTCGGCCTTGCGCCTGGCTTCTTCGGCCTGACGGCGCTTGCTGTCGAGCGCGCGCTGTTCGGATTCCTCGTGGTCGCGGCGGAGCTTGGATTCGCCCAGCAGACGCTGCGCCTCCTCCCGGTCCGGGTCAGCGTCCATCTGCTCCTGCACCGCGCTGCGCTTGACGTAAGTCTTGCGCTGACGCACCTCGACGTTGACAGTCTTGCTCGAGCTGCCACCGCGGGCCCCGCCGGTGCCACTGACTGTGATCTCGCTGACAGTCTTGCGCTTGAGCGTGATCTGGGCCGGCGCGCGGACTGTCTCCTTTTCCTTGCCATGCGAGGCACGCAGATGCTCGAGCAGGCGCACCTTCTCGGCGTTGCTGACCTCCTGGTCGGTGCTCTTGAACGTCATCCCGGCGTCGGACAACTGCACCAGCAGTCGCTCGGCATCGACACCCAGGACGGTCGCTAGCTGCTTGACGGTAACTCCAGCCATTCGGCTCCTCACTTGTTTCTACTCAGGACGCGACACAAACGCAGTTCAGGTGATCCCAGCTGCGGATCTTCAGCTCTGTTCCGCTTCGGTTTCGAACCACGGTGCACGCGCAACCATGATCAAGGCTGCGGCTCTTTCTTCGGTCATGCCTTCGACATCGAGCAACTCGTCAACGGCCAGTTCTGCCAGGTCCTCGCGGGTGGTGATACCCCGCCCGGCCAGCGCATATGCGGTGGCTTCATCCATGCCTTCCAGGCCGAGCAGTTCCTCGTCCGGCTTGTTCTGTTCCAGCGCTTCTTCGGCCGCGATCATCTGGGTCAGCAGGTTGTCGCGGGCGCGCGATCGCAGTTCCTCGACCAGGTCCTCGTCGAACTCGCTGATCGACAGCAGTTCGGAGGCCGGCACATAGGCGATCTCCTCGACCGTCGAGAAGCCCTCGTTGACCAGGATGTTGGCGATCTCGGCGTCCACCTGCAGCCGCTCCATGAAGCTCAGACGCACCTGTTCGGATTCGGTCTCACTCTTGGCGCGGGCCTGCTCGGCGGTCATCACGTTGAGCTGCCAGCCGGTCAGCTTGCTCGCCAGGCGGACATTCTGGCCGCCGCGACCGATCGCCTGGGCGAGCTTGTCCTCAGCCACCGCGATGTCCATGGAGCGGCGCTCTTCGTCGACGATGATCGACTGCACCTCGGCCGGCTGCATCGCGTTGATGACGAACTCGGCCGGGTTGTCGTTCCACAACACGATGTCGACCCGCTCGCCGTTGAGCTCGTTCGACACCGCCTGCACGCGCGAACCGCGCATGCCGATGCAGGCGCCGATGGGATCGGTGCGGGTGTCGTTGGCGCGCACGGCGATCTTGGCGCGATCGCCTGGATCGCGCGCGCAGGCCATGATCGTGACCAGGCCCTGGCCGACTTCCGGCACTTCGAGCTTGAACAGTTCCATCATGAACTCGGGCATGGTCCGGCCGACGAACAACTGCGGCCCGCGGACCTCTTCCTTGACGTCGTAGAGCAGGCCGCGCAAGCGGTCGCCGGAGCGCACGCTCTCGCGCGGAATCATCCGCTCCTTCGGCACGATCGCCTCGGCGTTGCCGCCCAGGTCCAGATAGATGTTGCCGCGCTCGATCCGCTTGACCAGGCCGGTGATCATTTCGCCGACGCGCTCGCGGAACTGCTCGACCACCTGGGCGCGTTCGGCTTCGCGGACGCGCTGGACGATGACCTGCTTGGCGGTCTGCGCCGCGATACGACCGAAGTCCGGATTCTCGATCGGCTCTTCGATGAAATCACCCAGTTCCAGATCCGCTTGACGCGCCTTGGCGTCACTTAGACGAATCTCCTGCTCCTCGGACTCGATCTCGGCGTCGTCGGCGACCACTTCCCAGCGTCGAAACGTGGAATAGGTGCCGTCGCGGCGATCGATCGCCACCCGGGCGGTGATGTCACCACCGTGCTTGCGCTTGGCCGCCGAGGCCAGTGCGGCCTCCAGCGCTTCGAAGATGACGTCGCGTGGCAGCACCTTTTCATTGGCAACTGCGTCGACAACCAGCAACAGCTCCTTGCTCATGCCTACCTCTTCAAGACCCGGGCTTAGCGGGCTTAGCAAAATCGGGAACGAGGCGCGCCTTTTCGATCATCGGATAGGAAAGGCGTTCCTTGGTGGAATCCAGGTTCAGCTCGATGCCGTCCTCGTCGGCGACTTCCAGCACCCCGGCAAAACGACGCCGGCCGCCGATCGGCAGCAGCGTGGACAACTTGATGCGCGACCCGATGTAGCGCTGGAAATGGGCCGGTTTGAACAGGGGGCGATCCAGTCCCGGTGAGGAGACTTCCAGTCGGTACTTGCCCGGAATGGGATCGTGCAGGTCGAGTGCCGCACTGATCTCATGGCTGGCTGCCGCGCAGTCCTCGACCGTGATCGGCCGCTCGGGATGGTCGATGTACAGCCGCACCATCCCACTGCCGCGACTCAGATTCATTTCCAGCCCGAGCAGCTCAAAGCCCAGCGGACTGATCGCTGCGCTGAGCAGTTGCTCGATGTCTGCGGTCTGGTCGTCCGACATAGCGCTGATCAACGTAAATCCCGGCCCTGAAACAAAAAAATGGGCACTAGGCCCATTTCGCGATGCGTCGATCTGCCGACGCTGCACGTCCTGTACCGCGACCACGGTCGGCCTGTGCGGCGCCGACGCCTGGAAGCCTTCTGGCAAAAGGGCCTCTTGCGAGGCCCAGTTGCACGAAAAGTGGTAGCGGGGGCAGGATTTGAACCTGCGACCTTCGGGTTATGAGCCCGACGAGCTGCCAGACTGCTCCACCCCGCACCAGAGCCGCCTAGGATAACGGGTCGTGGGGGGGAAGGCAAGGAGAACCCGGGGTGCGATGGGACCGAGTCGGTACCTTGTAGCTCGTCGGACCTGGTCTATCAGGGCCCAGGGCTCAGGGCCCAGGGCCCAGAAAAGCAAGGGCCCAGGCCAGGCGTTTTCTCGGCTCTTGCCTTTGCTCATGCTCTGGTAGGAGCCAGCCTGCTGGCGAAGCTCTTGCTCTTGCTCTTGCTCTTGCCCGCCACCCAAAAGCAAAGCGGCGCCGGGTCGCCGCACTCCGAAAGGGGCCGCGCGGCTCACATTTTGGAGTGCGCTGGCCTGACAGCGCTTTTGCTTGGTCCTGCCTACAAGCTCGGCAAGCGAAAAGCCTCTGGATTGCCGCAGTCGCTTCGGCGCCTTCGCAATGACGAAGCCTTTCGCCGGCATGGCCTTGCCGGGATCCTTCGCGATCCCGAACCGCGCTATCGAATGAAGACGCGGCCGCCGGCGCGAGCTCGATTGGGGCACAGATCGGGGCTCTACGCGCGCCGGGACCGCGCTACTTCCAACCGACGGGCTCTGCGCTCTTCACTGGCTACTGGAACTGGCCACTGGAACTGCCGTCAGCCCTGCTCCACCCCCCCAATAGTCACCAACTGCGCCAGCCGCCGTACGCCCACCGATACTGTCGGGTAGTCCATGCTGACCAGTGCGCGCATTTCGTTGAACATGTTCTCGGTGTAGTGCAAGGCCGCTTCGCGGCCGACGCTCCAGGCGCCGATGGGGTCGTCCGGGTTGCACTCGTTGCAGCGATGCAGGGTCTGCGCGGTCAGCGCGCGGTGCTGTGCATAGAGTTCATCGCGCAGGACGCCGCGGGCGTGGGCATGCCAGCGGCCTTCGACCGGCAGCTTTTCGATCTGGTCGGCCAGCCATTGCAGATGCAGATGTTCCCCGATGCGGAAATAAGCGCGCGCGGCGTGCTCCACCGGGCAGTCCAACTCGAACGCGACTTCGATGATGTCGAAGGCCGGATTGAGTGCGCCCAGATGGCTGAGAACCAGGACGAAGGCTTCGCTGTAGCCCAATGCCTGCAGCGCCTGATGCTCGGCCTGGAAGGCTTGTGCATCGTGGTTGCTGACGACACGGTCGAGCACGGTGACCAGTTCGACGAAGCCGCTCTGGTAGCGCGCTACGCTGCGCGCGATATCGGTCGCCGCGCCGGGCTGGTTGAGCAGCCAGCGGGTCAGGTTGCGCATCAGGTTCCAGATCCGCAGCAGCAGCTTGATCTGGCGATGGAAGTCGACCACATCGCCGAGGCGATCGATCTCTGCCCAGAGATCGCGGGCCTGGATCACCTCGCGAGCGATCGAGTAGGCCTTGGCGACCTCGGCCACGCTCTTGCCGGTATCTTCCTGCATCCGCAGCACGAAGGTGGCGCCCATCCGGTTGACCATCGAATTGGTCACCTGGGTGGCGATGATCTCGCGCTTGAGCGGATGGCGCTGCATCTCGGCCGCGTAACGCTCGCGCAGCGGGGTGGGGAAGTACAGCTCCAGCTCCTTCGACAGGTATGGATCTTCCGGTACGTCCGAGGCGAGCAGGGCGTTGTAGGACTGGATCTTGCCATAGGCCAGCAGCACGGCCAACTCCG
This sequence comes from Lysobacterales bacterium, assembly GCA_041745855.1. GTDB lineage: Bacteria > Pseudomonadota > Gammaproteobacteria > Xanthomonadales > SZUA-5 > JAWLAT01. The sequence continues at coordinate 5,582 of JBGTIE010000790.1, forward strand.
GCCGTGTCAGCCCCAGACCGCGGGCGCGGCGCTCGTTGAACTCTTCCTCGCTCGGCAGGCACTCGAGCTGACGATCGAGTTGCCCCTGCTGCTCCAGCCAGCGCACGAAATGTTGCTTGGCACCGATGCGATCGATGCTGAGCGCGCGCATCAGGCTGATCGCGAGGTTCTGGCGGTAGTTGTCGAAGATGACCAACTCGGCGACCTCGTCAGTCATCGCGACCAGCAATTCGTCGCGGTCGGCCGGATCCAGGCTGCCATCGGCGATCGCCTGGTTGAGCAGGATCTTGATGTTGACCTCGTGGTCGGAGGTGTCGACGCCGGCCGAGTTGTCGATCGCGTCAGTGTTCAGCAACACGCCGTTGAGGGCGGCCTCGATGCGCCCGCGCTGGGTCAGACCCAGATTGCCGCCTTCGCCGACGACCTTGCAGCGCAATTGGTTGCCGTTGAGTCGATTGGCGTTGTTGGCGCGATCACCGACCTCGGCATTGGTTTCGGATTCGGCCTTGACGTAGGTGCCGATACCGCCGTTCCAGAGCAGCTCCACCGGCGCACCGAGGATCGCCCGGATCAGCTCGATCGGGGTCAGCTGCTCGGTCTCGATGTCGAGGGCGGCGCGGATTTGCGGACTCAGCGTGATGACCTTGGCGCTGCGCGGATAAACGCCGCCGCCTTCGGAGATCGTGGCCCGATCGTAGTCATCCCAACTCGAGCGGGGCAGGGCGAACATGCGTTCGCGCTCGGCATAGCTGCGCGTTACGTCCGGATCCGGATCGAGGAAGATGTGGCGGTGGTCGAAGGCGGCGATCAGCTTGATATGACGCGAAAGCAGCATGCCGTTGCCGAACACGTCACCGGACATGTCGCCCACGCCTACGCAAGTGAAGGGCTCGCTCTGACAGTCCTTGCCCAGCGCACGAAAGTGGCGCTTGACGCTTTCCCATGCGCCGCGGGCGGTGATGCCCATCTTCTTGTGGTCATAGCCCTTGCTGCCGCCGGAGGCAAAGGCGTCGCCCATCCAGAAGCCATGCTCGGCGGAAATCGCGTTGGCGATATCGGAGAAGGTCGCGGTGCCCTTGTCGGCCGCCACGACCAGATAGGAATCGTCCGGGTCATGTCGCACGACCCGCGCTGGCGGCACGATCTGGCCGTTCTCGAGATTGTCAGTGACATCCAGCAGGCCGTTGATGAAGGTGCGGTAGCAGGCCACGCCCTCGGCCATGAAGGCCTCCCGGTCGCCGCTGGCCGGCGGCTGCTTGACGACGAAGCCGCCCTTGGCACCAACTGGCACAATGACCGTGTTCTTGACCATCTGCGCCTTCATCAGGCCGAGCACCTCGGTGCGGAAATCCTCCCGTCGGTCGGACCAGCGCAAGCCGCCGCGGGCGACCGGGCCGCCGCGCAGGTGGACGCCCTCGACCCGCGGCGAATAGACAAAGATCTCGCGGTAAGGCAGCGGCTTGGGCAGGTTCGGCACCATCGCGCAATCGAGCTTGTAGGCGACGTAGTCCTTCGCCTTGCCATCGTCGATCTGGTAATAGTTGGTCCGCAGGGTGGCCATGATGATCTGGCGGAAGGCGCGCAGGATGCGGTCTTCGTCGAGACTGTCGACCCATTCGAACTCTTCCCGCAATGCGCCGCTCAGCTCGCGAATCTGGGTTTCGCGATCGGCGCCGCGCAAGCCGGCCCAGCCCGAGGCCTTCGCCTGGGCATCCGGATCGCCCTGCAACAGGGCTTCCAGGTCGCGCTGCAGCTTCTTGCGCGCACCATCGCCGGCACCGCGGCCGTCGCCTTCGCGATCGGGGTCGAAACGTGCCTCGAACAACTCCACCAGCAGCCGAGACACCAGCGGATGGGCGCACAGGGTGCGCTCCATGTAGGCCTGCGAATAGGTGAAGTCGGTCTGCAACAGACAGCGCAGGTAACCGCGCAGCAGCGTGACCTGACGCCAGTCCAGCCGCGCTGCGATGATCAGCCGGTTCAGCGGATCGTTCTCCGCGCGGCCGCGCCAGACCTGCTCGAAGGCCTGCTGGACCGGCTCGCGGACGCTTTCCAGGTCCATCTCCAGCTGGTCCAGCACCTCGATGTCGAAGTCCTGGATCCAGATCGTCAGGCTGCCCAGTTGCATCGCGTAGGGATGTTCGGACAATGCCCGGAAGCCCATGTTCTCGAGCATCGGCAGCGCGTCGGACAGCGCAATCGTGCCGCCAAACTTGAACAGCTTGAAGCGCAGCGCTTCGGCCTTGCGGCGAGGTCGGTAGAGGCTCAGCTTGATGTCGTCAGGGTCACGCAGACTGGCGGCGTACTCTACGTCCTGGGCGGCGATCTGCGGCGTGACTTCCTCGATGTAGCCACCTGGCAGGGCCTTGCCGAAGCGATTGGCCAGCTTCAGGCCGAGTGCCTCGCCGTGGCGCTGGACCAGGATGTCGCGCAGCTCGTCCTGCCAGTTGCGCACGATCTGGGCGATCTTCGCCTCCAGGTCACGCAAATCGACCTGGCTGCGTTCATGGGTCTTGGGCCGGATCACCACATGCAGCCGGGCCAGCATCGATTCGCCAACCTGCACCTGCGAGTCGGCCCGCTCGCCCTGGAAGCTACGCTTGAGGAGTGCCTCGATGCGCTGCCGGTTTTCCTGGGTCATGCGATCGCGCGGAACGAACACCAGACACGACAGGAAGCGGCCGTAACGGTCGCGGCGGACGAACAAGCGGGTGCGCTGACGTTCCTGCAGATGGAAGATGCCGATCGCGGTCTCATGCAGCTCCTCGGCGGTGGCCTGGAACAGCTCATCGCGCGGCAGGGTCTCCAGGATGTGCAGCAGCGCCTTGCCGCCATGGCCCGAGCGCGACATTCCCGAACTGGCCAGCACCTGCTCGGTCTTGCGCCGGACCATCGGCAGATCGAGGATGTGGAAAGTGTAGGCGTTGGAGGTGTACAGGCCAAGGAATCGCTGCTCGCCGGCGGGTCGACCCTGCTCGTCGAAGGAGATCACGCCGATGTAATCCATGTAGCCCGGCCGATGAACCGTGCTGCGGGCATTGGTGCGGCTCAGGATAACGAGATCCGGCAACGCCCCTGGGTCGAGCTCGCGCGCGGCGAGCGAGGACAGCGGCCGCGGCGAGAGCTTTGATTCGTCGGTTCGCAGGATCCCCAGCCCGCTGCCCTGGATGGCGCGCAGGACGGGTTCGCTGGCGTTCTCGTCGGTGCGGTATTCGCGGTAGCCCAGGAAGGTGAAGTGGTTGTCGGCGATCCAGCGCAGGAAGGCGATGCATTCCTCGACATAGGCGCGATCGTGCGGCAACTCGCGTTGCTGCAAGTCGTCGGCCAGATTGAGCACGCGCTCGCGCATCGGCACGAAATCGGTGACGCAGGCCTTGACATCGCGCAGCGCCGCGTTGACGCCATCCTGCAGCGCTTGCAGTACTTCCGGCTCGGCCTGGCGCTCGACCTGCAGGTGGATCACTGATTCCCGGCCGGCTTCGCTGCCACCGAAACTGAGTACATGCCCGCCCGGGTCGCGCGCTACCGGGACCACCGGATGCAGGGTCAAATGGACCAGGCCCCCGTGCTGGCCGACGACCATCGCGACGGTGTCGACCAGGAAGGGCATGTCATCGTTGAGGATCTCGATGACCGTGTGGGCGCATTCGTAGCCGTGCTCTTCGCGGGTTGGGTTGTACACCCGGACCAGTGACTGGCCGCGCGGACGATCGCGAAACAGGCGCAACAGGTTGCTGCACAGACCGGCCCAGTCGGCCGCGGCCATCCCGGTCAGTTCCCCGGCCGGCAGGCGACCGATCAGCAGCCGGGCGAAGTTCTCCGCCTCGCGTAGTTTCGGGCCGCTGTTGAGCTTCTTCAGTTCGGCAGAAATGGCTTCGATGTCGGTCGAAGCCACCACTTCGCGCGCCTGCGCCATGGTGAAAGTCCAGTGTAGAGAGTCGGGCCACAAAGGGTACCGTCGATGCGCCCATTTTCCGAGAGCCACCGCCCCCCGCTTGACTGCTTTTGTTCAGAAATCGTTAAATTCGGCGTGCCGGTTTGCCGCACGTGCGGACATTGGGCGCCCCTTCAGGGCTCAAGATCGACGCGCTGCTTACCTGGGGCGTTGCCCCAGGCTAACTTGTGCTGCCCCGTTGGGGCGAAAAGCGCAACGTGGGGAGCCCCACCGACATCCTACGCGCTCCGATGCAGCCCCTCTGGGTGCTGGGCCCTGGGCCCTGCTTTTCTAGTCCCTCAGCCCTCACCCCTCAGCCCTGCTGCAAAACAATCAAACCCATCAAATCCTCCTCGCTCAAACTGCCACCGCCGTCGCTTTCGGCCAGTACGCTGTCCATCAGTTCGCGCTTGGCGCCGTGCAGGGCGAGGATGCGTTCTTCGATGGAATCCGCAAGGACCAGCCGGTAGACGGTCACCGGGCGGGTCTGGCCGATACGGTGGGCGCGGTCACTGGCTTGTTGTTCGACCGCCGGATTCCACCATGGGTCGAGGTGGATGACGTAGTCGGCAGCGGTCAGGTTCAGGCCGCTGCCGCCGGCCTTCAGGCTGAGCAGGAAGCAGTCGCCCTCGCCGCGCTGGAAGGCGGCGACGATGCCTTCGCGCTGCTTCGATGGGGTGCTGCCGTCCAGATACTGGTAGCTCAGCCCGTTCGCGTCCAGTCGCGCCCGGACCAGGCTCAGATAATCGACGAACTGGCTGAAGACCAGCGCGCGGTGATGATTGTCGCGCAGCTCCAGCAACAGCTCGACCAGCTGGTCCAGCTTGGCGCTGCCGGTCTGCAGTTCGGGTGCATACAGCTGCGGATGGCAGGCGCCGCGGCGCAGCCGCATCAGCTCGGCCAGGATGCTGAAGCGGCGCGCACCGGGTGGGGCTTCGCGGTTCTGGCTCAACCGTTCCAGCGCCTGCAGCCGCATTGCCTGCTGCAGCTTCGCTTCGTCCTCGCCCGGCTCGATGCGCAGCGTGATCTCGGTACGCGGCGGCAGTTCCTGCAGCACCTGGGCCTTGGTCCGGCGCAGCACAAAGCCGCTGATCAGATGGC
>JBGTIE010000791.1:0-6874 GCA_041745855.1 Lysobacterales bacterium
CGGGTAGAGCTGAGCGCCAAGAGCTGGCGCCGCCTGCTCGCCGTGTGCCGCAGCCTGGTCAAGCTGCTGGCGCGCTTCACCCGGGTGCGCCTGACTGGCTGGACCGATGGCCCAGCCGGGGTCCGGCTGGCCGGCGCGCTGATCTGCTCCGGCGCTGTGCTGCTTTTTCTGCCGATCCCCTTCGCTCCCTTCACCAACAGCCTTCCCGCACTGGGCATCATCTGTGCCGCCGCCGCGCTGCTCGAACGCGACGGCCTGCTGGTTTTGGTCAGCGTCCTGTGGCAGATCGCCAGCGTCGTCTACTTCGCGCTGATCATCTGGGTGTATTTCGTGATCGGCAGCAACGCGTGGAGCTGGATGAGTGAGTGAGGGCAGGGCTGAGGGCTGAGGGCTGAGGGGTCAGAAGAGCAAGGAGGGCATAGGACCCTGGGCCCAGTGACAGGCACTACAATCCCCCCATGCAGCTCACCGACACCCCCATCTTTCCGCTGTCCACCGTACTCTATCCCGGTGGCCATCTGGGCTTGCGGATCTTCGAGCCACGCTACCTGGATCTGGTGCGCGAATGCAGTGGCCGTGGTCGGCCGTTCGGCGTGTGCGCGCTGCTGGAAGAGGATTCCGACTCCGCCGATCATGACGCCGCCCCCCGTAGCAGCGCCGCCACTACCGGCACTCTGGCGCGGATCATCGACTTCAATACCCAGCCTGACGGCCTGCTCGGGATCCAGGCGGTCGGCGAGCAGCGGTTCCAGATAGGCAATACATGGATCGCCAGCAATGGCCTGTTGCGGGCAGACATCGAACTGTTGGACGAAGCCGAGCCGATGCCGGTGCCCGCCGAGTACGGCCTGATCGCCACCCTGCTCGGCCGCCTGCTGGAACAAGCCGGCAGCCATCTCCCGCCACACCTGCGGCAGCAACTGGACGACGCCAGCTGGCTGGGCTACCGGATGGGCGAACTGCTGCCCCTGAGCATCAGCGAGCGCCAACTGCTGCTGGAAACCAATGACCCCGCCGAGCGTCTGCAGGAGTTGCTGTATATCTTGCCGAGGTTTCAGCGGGAGTAGGTTGAGGAGCAGGGCTGAGGGCTGAGGGCTGAGGGGCTAGAAAAGCAGGGCCCAGGGCTCAGGGCTCAGGGCCCAGGGCCCGGAAGAGGCGCTTGATGGAACCCCGAGTTGTACTCGGGAAGGCGCTGCAAGCGCCGCGAAGCGGGCTTTTGGCTTTGATCCGCAAGCGCAGATCCCACAATCTGGAAGTAGCGCGGTTCCGGCGCGCGTTGAGCCGTGATCTTCGCGCCAGTGGCGTTCGCGCCGGCGGCCGCGTCTTCACCAGAGCGGGAACTGTGGAGGCTGCTTGCAAGCGCCGCGGAAGCGGGCTTTGGCTTTGATCCACAAGCGCAGATCCCACAATCTGGAGGTAGCGCGGTTCCGGCGCGCGTGGGGCCGTGATCTTCGCAACAGGGTGTTCGCGCCGGCGGCCGCGTCGTCACCAGAGCGGGAACTGAAGGAGGCTGCTTGCAGGCGACCGCGGAAGCGGGCTTTGGCTTTGATCCGCAAGCGCAGACCCCACACCCTGGAGGTAGCGCGGTCCCGGCGCGCGTGGAGCCGTGATCTTCGCACCAGGGTGTTCGCGCCGGCGGCCGCGTCTTCACCAGAGCGGGATTTGGATCAAGGGCAGGAGCAAAGGCAAGAGCAAGAGCTTCGCCAGCAGGCTGGCTCCCGTGCCACCGGCGACCGCGGAGTCCCATCATCCCCCAATCTTCCGCTTCATCCCCAGGTGGCTGAAGGCGAAACCCATCCGCTCGTAGAAGCGGTGGGCATCGGCGCGTTGGCGGTCGGTGGTCAGCTGGGCGATGCGGCAGCCCTCCTCGGCAGCGATGGCCAGCGCCGCTTCAGTCAGCTGGGCACCGAGCCCCTGACCGCGCAGGCGACTCTCGATTCGGACCGACTCGATGTGGGCGCGGCGGGCGCCGTGGTGGGACAGACCGGGCAAGACGATCAGCTGCAGGCAACCGACGATGCGGCCGTCCAGTACGGCGACCAGAAAGCGGTTGCCCGCTTGCGCCTGGATGTCGGCAAAGGCGCTGCGGTACCCGGCCATGGCGTCGTCCTGATCGCGTTCGCGGAAGGCTCCCAACGCATCGTCGGCGAGCAATCTGACGATCGCGGGCAGATCCGCCTCGGTCGCCGTCCGGACGGTAAGCGCCGACTCTTCCTTGGTGGCACTCACAGAAACAGGTCCGGCAGCAGTGGCATGCCGGGCTTGACGGCGTACTGCTCGAAGTCGGTCTCGCCGGCTTCCCGCAGGACGGCTTCGTCTATCAGGAACTGACCTGTGCGCTGCCGGCTCGGCGTGGTCAGCACCGCGTGGGCGGCGTCGGCCATGATCTGCGGCGTGCGGCAGGCATCCGGATCCACCCCCGGGATCATCGCCAGCGCGGCGGTCTTGATCACCGTCTTCGGCCACAGCGCATTTACCGCCACCCCTTGACCGGCAAACTCGGCGGCAAGCCCGAGCACACACTGGCTCATCCCCATCTTGGCCATCGTGTAGGCCAGGTGCGGCGCATACCAGCGCGGGTCCATGTTCAGCGGCGGCGACAGCACCAGAATATGCGGATTGTCCGCCTTGAGCAGATGTGGCAAACAAGCCTGCGAGCACAGGAAGGTGCCACGCACATTGACCCCGAACATCAGGTCGAAGCGCTTCATCGGCGTGTCCAGCGTGCCGGTCAGACTGATCGCGCTGGCGTTGTTGATCAGAATGTCGATACCACCGAAGCGCTCCACCGCCTGACTGACCGCGATTTGCACCTGCGCTTCGTCGCGAATGTCGACCTTCAGCGGCAGCGCCTTGCCACCAGCCGCCTCGATCTCGGCCGCCGCGGTGTGAATCGTCCCCGGCAGCTTCGGATTGGCGACATTGCTCTTGGCCGCGATGACGATGTTGGCCCCATCCCGCGCCGCCCGCAGCGCAATCGCCAGCCCGATCCCGCGCGAGGCGCCGCTGATGAAGAGAGTCTTGTTCCTGAGGCTTTCCATGACCGCTCCAGCTGTGACGGGAGCAGCGAGGATATTCGATGCAACGTGTTGAAACGGAATTCTTGGGGCAGGAGCGGGGTTTTTGCTCTTCACTGGCCACTGGAACTGCGCACAAACGAAAAAGGCCACCCCGAAAGGTGGCCTACGTCGTTGTTTCAATTGGTGGGCGGTACAGGGATTGAACCTGTGACCCCTGCCGTGTGAAAGCAGTGCTCTACCGCTGAGCTAACCGCCCCGAGCCGCGCAATATATGCGGTTGGGGCCGGGCGAGTCAATCCAGGCGCGTCAGCGACGCGCCTGCATCACTGAATCAGTAGCGCCAGCGAGGATCGTAGCGGTGGCGACGATCGTGGCGGTAGCTGCGGTAGCCGCGATCGTAGTGCCGATAGTGACCGCGATAGTGTCGGTCATAGTGTCGATAGTCGCGATGGGAGCGACCGTAGGAGCGCACCGGTCCGCGGTAATGGCGGCGCTCGTAGCGGTAGCGCGGGTAGTAGCCGCCGTAGTAGCCGCCGTAGTAGCCGGACGACCCGTAGCCGTATCCACCGCTGCCGATCTGGATCGCAAAACCGGAACCCGGGTCGACATAGCTCAGGCCGACATAGTTACCGGCAAGGGCTGAGGAACTGGCGGTCATCGCGAACAGGACCGCGACGAGAATCAGGACGCGTTGCTTCATGCGTGTTCTCCGTCTGGGGGTTTACGATGTCACCCTAGCGTCAGCGCGCTTAACGGTGCATGAGCGCGCCTTGCGCGGTCTGCCTCCCATTCAGGTTTCTACCCTCGCAACAGGAACAAGCCATAGCGCCAGGCCGGGTCGATCCAGCTGCGGCGCGGCTCCCAGCCGCTGGCGCGGGCGAGCAGGCGGAATTCGCTAGGGCTGTGCTTGTAGCAGTTCTCGGTGTGGATCGACTCACCACTGCTGAATTCGAACTGCTGGCCAGCCACCCGGACCTGCTGTACGCCATCACTCACCAGATGCATCTCGATCCGACCGTGATCGTCGTTCCAGCGGGCCTCGTGGCGGAAGCCGGCCAGATCGAAATCCGCGCCCAATTCGCGGTTGATCCGCACCAGCATGTTCAGATTGAACTGTGCCGTCACGCCCTCGGCATCGTCGTAGGCGGCCAGCAGTGTCGGGATGTCCTTCTTCAGGTCCACCCCGACCAGCAAGCCGCCTCGCGGCCCCAGTTCGTCGCGCCGCAGGCGGAGGAACTCGAAGGCGCCGCGCGGGCCCAGATTGCCGATGGTCGAGCCGGGAAAGAAGCCCAGCCGCGAGCGGCACTCGGTGCTCAGGGGCAGGCGCAGCGGTGCGCTGAAATCGCCCACCAACGGCCGCACCTGCAGATCGGGATGACGCGCAGCCAGTCGCGCCGCCGACTGCTGCAGGAATTCCTCGGCCACGTCGATGGGCACGTATTGCTGCAGTCGCGGCAGGCAACGCAGCAGCAGATCGGTCTTTCGAGAACTGCCGCTGCCGTACTCGATCAGCGCCTCGGCCCGACGCCACTCCTCGGCCTCGGTGCCCGACTGTGCCAGCGCTTCCAGCAGTTCAATCTCGACCCGGGTCGGGTAGTACTCGGGGAGATGGGTGATCTGTTCGAACAGCTCTGATCCACGGGTATCGTAAAACCACTTCGGCGACAGCCGCTTGGGACGCTGCGTCAGGCCGTCGAGGACATGATTGCGAAACTCCTCCTCCGGCCCTGCGGTCAGTTCGGATCGGGACACACTCTGGCCATTCATGCCGCGTTCCTCGCTAGGCGCAGGCCGCCGAACTGCCAGCGCTGCTGTGGATAGTAGAAGTTGCGATAACTCAGGCGGGCATGGCCCTCAGGGGTCTGGACCGCGCTGCCGCGCAGCACGAACTGGTTGCACATGAACTTGCCGTTGTACTCGCCCAGCGCGCCGGTGTCAGTGCGGTAGCCCGGATAGGGCGCGTACGCGCTTGCGGTCCACTGCCAGACGGCACCGAAGGCCTGCTGCAGCTGCACCGAAGCGCCCACGGCATGCTCCCACTCCGCTTCGGTCGGCAGCCGCTCGCCGGCCCAGCGTGCATAGGCGTCGGCCTCGTACCAGCTGACATGAGACACCGGACGGGTGCTATCCAGGAGGCGCTCGCCGGCATGGCTGTAGACCCACCATTGCTGATCACGTTGGCGCCAGTACAACGGCGCCCGCCAGCCGGCCTGGCACACCTGGGCCCAGCCGTCGGCGCACCAGTACCGCGGCTGCTCGTAACCTCCGGCATCGATGAAGGCCAACCAGTCGGCCTCGTTGACCAATTCGCTCGCCATTGCGAAAGGCTCCAGCCAGAGCTTGTGACGCGGGCCCTCGTTGTCGAAGGCAAAGTTCGGCCCAGCATGGCCGATCTCGACCAGGCCGCCGTCGAAGGACTGCCATTGCGATGGGCGACCCGAGCGCGGCGGCCCGGCCCATTCTTCTCCGGCCCGATAGACCGGCGCATGCGGATGGCACGACAGCACGTGCAGGATGTCGCTGAGCAGCAGCTCCTGATGCTGCTGCTCATGGTGCAGGCCTAGCTCGATCCGGGCCAGCGCCCGGGCAGATATTTCACCTTCGCTCAGGGCCTCGCTGATCGACGCATCGACCCGCTCGCGCCAGCTCAGGACCTCGGCCATCCCGGGCCGGCTCAGCAAGCCGCGCTGGTCCCGTGGATGGCGCGGCCCGACGGCATCGTAGTAGCTGTTGTACAAGTAGTCATACGCCGGATCGATTGCGGAACTTCCGGGCCGCAGATCCTGCAGCACGAAGCGCTCGAAGAACCAGGTCGTGTGCGCCCGATGCCATTTGGTCGGACTGACATCGGCCATCGACTGGATCTGCTGGTCCTCGGCGCTGAGCGTGCTGGACAGCCATTCGGTGTGCGCGCGGACTTGCTGGTAACGTCGCAGCAGGCTTTGCTGCCGAGCCGATGCGTCACTGCAGATTTCGATTGGTTCCATTGTTCCGATCCGGTGGAGCGCAATCAGACCCTAACGATTTCAGGGCGATATTGCGACCCCGACGGCGGCATCCTGTGGACTGCGGCGTGGCGGCAGCGTGACAGGAGCAAGAGCCAGTCGGGAGTAACAGCAAGAGCGAGAGCCAGTCGGGAGTTGGGAGTCGGGAGTTGGGAGTAAAGGCAAAAGCCTGCAGTGGTTCAGCAATCCTGGCGTCAAAGCATCGATGGCTGGCAAGCAGCCCCAACAGCAACAGCAACAGCAACCGCGAACCTCTCCACGTTGCGTACTCCCGACTCCCAACTCCCGACTTTGCTTTTCGCCCCCCACCCTTGCCTTCCCCCGCCACAGCCGCGACCATGCACGCTCTCGAACTCTCTTCCGAACTGGTGCATGACGATGACCTGGTTGCTGCTTGGCTTGTTCCTGTTTCTGGGCATTCACTCGATGCGGATGCTCACTCCGGGTCTGCGTTATGAAATGATCGGCCGGTTGGGTGAGACGGGCTGGAAAGTGCTGTTCGGCGTGCTTTCGCTGCTGTCATTCATCGTGCTGATCTATGGCTACGGTCAGGCCCGACTGGACCCGACCATCCTGTGGGTGCCACCGATCTGGACCCGCCACCTGGCCTCTCTGCTGACGCTGCCGGCCTTCATGCTGCTGGTGGCGACCTACGTTCCGCGCAATCACTTCAAGGCGCGCATCGGCCATCCGATGTATGCCGGCATCAAGCTGTGGGCACTGGCGCATCTGATCGCCAATGGCGGACTGCACGACGTGCTCCTGTTCGGCAGCTTCCTGATCTGGGCGGTGGCCGGCTTCATCAGTGGGCGCCGCCGCGACCGCGCCGAGCACCGGCGTCCGGGCCCG
>JBGTIE010000792.1:0-2618 GCA_041745855.1 Lysobacterales bacterium
CTGAGCGCCAGATTGGTGGTCGGCAGCGGATCGGTGGGCCGAGCTTCGAGCAGCCGACGGAACGAAGCCTCGGCCTCAGCGGGCTGGCCTTGCCGCAACGCGGCCAGGCCGTCGTCACGCAGTTGCAGGGTCGCCTCGTCCAGCTCGGAATGGGCTGCGCCCGGCCCTGCAGACGGATTGGGGGGATCCGTCGGCACGGCGCCATCGCCACAGGCGACGAGTAACAGCAGCCCGGCCAGCAGGCCAGCGAGCAAACCGGTCTTTCGCAACCGGTTCACCTGCGCGGTTCGCATGGTATAGCTTGCCGCCATTGTGGATTACCCCGACTGTGATCAACTGCCCATGATAAGGAATCTGCTGCCATTGCTGGGATGTGTGCTGCTTTTGGCCTGCGCCGAAGACCCGCCGCCATCGGCGACCAGCCCGCTCGACCAGTCGCTCACCGACGCGCCAGCGGTGTTTCTCGATCAGGCCGCCGCACTTGGCATCGACTTCCAGCACGACCCGGTGCTGGCTGGCGAGCTGCTGATGACCGAGATCCTCGGCGCGGGCGTGGCGTTGGTTGATATCGACAACGACGGCGATCTGGATCTGCTGCTGATCCAGAGCCGGCCGGCCACCGCCGACGCGAGTACCGGCGGCAGCAGGCTCTACCGCAACCGGCTGATCGAAGACGGCGTATTGCGTTTCGATGACATCACCAGCCAATCCGGCCTGCGGACCAGTTGCTATGGCACCGGCGTGGCGGCGGCGGACATCGACAACGACGGCCTGGTCGATCTGTACATCCTGTGCGATGGGCCGAACCAGCTCTGGCACAACCAGGGTGATCACCGTTTCACCGAGATAGGCGTTGCCAGCGGCAATGCCGATCCGGCCTGGACCACCAGTGCGAGCTTCTTCGACATCGACGGTGACGGCCTGCTCGACCTGTATATCGGCAATTATCTGGACTACGCCCCGGCCACCCGCCGACCGTGTCGCACACCCGCCGGTGTACCGGATTATTGCGGTCCGCTTACGCACCCGCCGGCGCCGGACCGGCTGTTACGCAATCTCGGCGGCGGCCGCTTTGCAGACATCAGCGCCAGCTCCGGGATCGCCGCCAGTGGCCATGCGCCGGCGCTGGGCGCAGTGGCGGCGGACTACAACGGTGACGGCCGACAGGATCTGTACGTGGCCAATGACGCCTGGCCCAATCGCCTGTGGATCAATCAGGGCGACGGCCGCTTCAACGACCAGGCACTGCTCGCGGGCGTGGCGGTCAACACCGATGGCCAGCCCGAGGGCAGCATGGGCGTGGACGCCGGTGACTATGACGGCGATGGCAAGGATGATCTGTTCATGGTCCATCTGGCCGACGAGAAGGCCACGCTGTACGCGGCCACCGGGCCGGGCCTGTTCGAGGACCGTACGCTGGCCAGCGGCCTGGCGGCGCTGACTCGTGGCTACACCGGTTTCGGCACCGCGTGGATCGATTTCGATCACGATGGCTGGCTCGACCTGCTGATCGTCAACGGTCGGGTCCGGATGGAAGCCAATGCCGCGATCGCCGACGCGGCCTTTCCGTACGCCCAGAAGATGCTGCTGCTGCGCAATCAGGGCGATGGGCGCTTCGCCGATGCCAGCGCACAGGGCGGCCCGGCCTTCGCGCTCGAACGGGTCGGTCGCGGCGCCGCCTTCGGTGATCTGAACAACGACGGGTCGGTCGATGTTGTCGTCAACAACGCCAACGCCGCGCCGTTGGTGCTGATCAACCAGATCGCTCAGGCGCAGGGATGGCTGGGCCTGCACTTGCGCGAGCACGGTCGGGACGCACATGGCGCGCGCGCCGGGCTGGCCCTCAGCGACGGTCGGGTGTTGTGGCGCCGGGTCCGGGTCGATGGCAGCTATGCCTCGGCCAACGACCCGAGGATCCAGTTTGGCTACCCGCGTGGGCTGGCGGTGCACGGGCTGACGGTGATCTGGGCCGATGGCAGCCGCAGTGAACTGGCGCCGAAGAGGGTGCAAGCGGGCGCCTACACGACATTGCGGCGGGAGGAACTCGATGCGAGCCAGTAGCAGGTCGATGGCCTGGCGGTGCTTGATCTGGCTGTTCCTGCTGCTGCCGCTGGCTTGCGCACCGGAAAGGCTCATCGAGCCGCCACCGGCAATCGCCGCCGACGATTTTTCGAGCCTGCAGGCCGATGTGGCGACGCAACTGCAGGTCGCCTACGAGCGATGGCTGCAGAGCCATGCGGCACAGGCTGTGACTGCAACCCAGAAAGACGCCGCGATGGACTTCGGTAGCCTCGCACTGGCCTTCGAACAGCATGGCTGGGCCTCCGACGCACTGGCGTGGGCCTGTGTGCTGCCGCCGGAGGACTATCGCTGCTGGTACCTGTTGGCGCAATCCGAACGGGCCCTTTCCCGCTTCGATCCATCCATGGACGCGTTGCGCAAGGCACTGGTGCTGCAACCGGCCTACTTGCCGACCCGCCTGCAACTGGCCGAAGCTTTGCTCGAGCGGGGCGCGCCCGACGAAGCAATCGAGGTGCTGGGACCGGTGGTGGCCGAGCCCGGTGCGGCCGAACTCGGCCTGCGCGGTCGCATTGCCCTGGCCGCAGGTGACCCATCGA
>JBGTIE010000793.1:0-8236 GCA_041745855.1 Lysobacterales bacterium
CGGCCGGCCTGCCATCGACGCTCGCCGCGGCGGGGGCTGGCAAGACCGTGCTGCTCGCCAACAAGGAGGCGCTGGTCGTCGCCGGTCCGCTGATCCTGGCCGCTGCCAGGGCCAATGGCGCGCGGCTGCTGCCACTGGACAGCGAGCACAATGGCTTGTTTCAGTGTCTGCCCGACGGCAAGGCCGATGAAGGCGTCGACCGGCTGTGGCTGACCGCGTCGGGAGGCCCGTTCCGGACCTGGAGCGCCGCGGACATGGCGCAGGCAACGCCGGAGCAGGCGGTGGCCCATCCGAACTGGAAGATGGGAGCGAAGATCTCGGTCGATTCGGCGACGCTGATGAACAAGGGGCTGGAGGTGATCGAGGCAGAACGGCTGTTCGGACTCGGCGTCGACAGGATTGGCGTGCTGATACACCCGCAAAGCGTGCTGCATGCACTGGTCGAATACGTTGATGGCAGCTTCATCGGCCATCTGGGCGCGCCGGACATGCGCATTCCCATTGCCCATGCGCTCGGCTGGCCGCAGCGACTGCGCAATGACGCCCCCCGGCTGGACCTGGCGGCGCTGGCCACGTTGGAGTTCGAAGCGCCGGATCTGGACCGCTTTCCTTGTCTGGGACTGGCCTTTCAGGCCTTGCGCTCAGGGCCCGTTGCCCCCATCGTGCTTAATGCAGCCAATGAGGTGGCGGTGGCGGCATTTCTCGATCAACAGCTGCCTTTCATGGCCATCGCAGACGTCGTTGAGGCAGTCTTAAGCCAACTACCGGTATCCTCCGCCGCGACATTGGAGGATGTGCTGGCGATCGATGAGCATGCCCGGCGTCTGGCCAGTGCGCAGGTGCAGCACCATAGCCGTGACAAAGTCAAATGAAATCAAGGAGATAGCGGAAGGTGGAATTCTTTGGGTCAATCTTCTGGTTTCTCGTGGCGGTTGGCATACTGGTCAGCTTCCATGAGTTTGGCCATTTCATCGTCGCGCGCTGGATGGGCGTCAAGGTGCTGCGCTTCTCGGTCGGCTTCGGCCGGGTGCTGTGGTCACGCCGTGATGCCAGCGGCACCGAGTTCGCGCTTTCGGCCATTCCGCTGGGCGGCTACGTCAAGATGCTCGATGAGCGCGAGGGCGAAGTCCCCGCCGAAGATCTGGAGCGCGCCTTCAATCGCAAATCGCTGGGCGCACGCGCTGCGATCGTCGCGGCTGGCCCGATCTTCAATCTGATTTTCGCAGTGGCCGCCTTCTGGGCCATGTACCTGGTGGGAATCAGCGATTTCCGCCCCGTGCTGGGGGTTACCAGTGGAACCGCCGCCAGTGCTGGCTTCGCCGAAGGCGAGGAACTGGTTGCGATCGAAGGTCAGGAAGTGCGCAACTGGTCGCAGGTCCTGCTCGCTCTGGTGCCGCGGATCTACCAGGAAACCCAGGTCTCGGTCACCGTGACCCGGCCCGACGGGGCCCGGGCAATCCGCCAGCTGCCGTTGCGCGACAGCGAGGGCGAGGCGCTGGACGAGGCGCGGGTGCTCGATCAACTCGGCCTCAACCCCTGGTTCCGTGATCCACCGGTGCAGGTGGCCAGTCTGGTCGAGAACGGCGCGGCTAGCGGCGCCGGCCTGCAGTCCGGTGATCGCATTGTCGCGGTGGGCGACCAGGCCACTCCGGTGTACAGCGAGTTTGCACGCGCGTTGCAGGCGCAGGCCGCCGTCAGCGAAGGCGCGCTGCGACTGACCATCGAGCGCAACGGCAGCCGGCGGCAAGTCGATCTGGTGGCGCAGTTCCAGCCCGTCACTGCCGAGCGCAGTGCCTGGGTGATTGGCATCATGCTTGAACGCTACACGACAATGGCCCGATTCGGTGTGGTCGAGTCACTCCAGAAGGGCGCGCAGGAAACGGTCCGGATCACCACCGGCAGCCTGAGCATGCTCTATCACATGGTCGCCGGGCGCGCCTCGCTGGACAACCTGTCCGGGCCGATCACGATCGCCCAGGTGGCCAATGTGTCGGCTCGTAATGGGTTCTCCGATTTCCTCAATTTCCTCGGCCTGATCAGCCTGAGCCTGGCCATCGTCAACCTGCTGCCGATTCCGATCTTGGACGGGGGGGCACCTGCTGTATTACTTTATCGAGTGGGTGAAGGGCAGTCCCTTGAGCGAACAGGGTCAGGCGGTTGGTCTGTATATTGGACTGGCCATGATCATGGGCTTGATGGGGCTGGCTTTCTTCAACGACATCGCCCGGCTGGTCTCGTGAGCAGTGCCGCGCGTGCCTGTCCCTACGAAGGGATGGGCACCGGGGCAGTTGCGCGCAAGATCGGTTCCGGAAACCAACAACGACCCGTGGGTGTGTCAACCAAAGCTGGCACCTCGTTTGAGCGGGCTCCACATGTACAAAGGCCCTGAGTGACTCATGAAGCGACTTGAAGCGCGCATTACCCGCCTTGCCACCGCCGTTGCGGCCGCCTTCTGCCTGATCGGAACACCGGCTCGGGCCTTTGACACGTTCACCATCTCGGACATCCGCCTGGAGGGTCTGGAGCGGATCGCCGCCGGCACGGTGTTCAGCTACCTGCCGATCGAGCGGGGTGACACGCTGACCAGTCTGCGGGCGGGCGAGGCGATCCGTGCCCTGTACGGCACCGGCTTCTTCAACGATGTGCAGATCGGCCGCGACGGCAACATCCTGGTGCTCACACTGATCGAGCGGCCCGCGATCTCCAAGATCACCCTGGTCGGCAACAAGGACATCAAGTCCGACGAACTGCTCGCCGGCCTGCGCGACGTCGGCCTGTCGGAAGGTGAGACCTTCGACCGGCTGGCGCTGGACCGGGTCACCCAGGAACTGGCCAGGCAGTACAACAACCGCGGCAAGTACAACGTCAAGATCGACCCTTCCGTCAAGCAACTCGATCGCAACCGGGTCGAGATCACGATCACGATTGCCGAGGGCAAACCGGCCAAGATCCGCCACATCAACATCGTCGGCAATACCACCTTCAGCGATGAGGACATCCGCAAGGAGTTCGAGGCCGATGAGACCAACTGGCTGTCCTGGTATCGCAAGGACGACCAGTATTCGCGCGAGAAGCTGCAAGGCGATCTGGAAAAGCTGCGCGCCTACTATCTCGATCGCGGCTTCGTCGATTTCCAGGTCGAGTCGACCCAGGTCAACATCAGTCCCGACCGTCGCGACATCTACATCAGTGCCAATGTCCGCGAAGGCGAGGTCTACACGATTGGCGAGGTCAAGCTGACTGGCGAATTCATCTATGCCGAAGAATCACTGCAACGGCTGGTCCAGTTGAAGCAGGGCGAGACCTTTTCGCGGCGCCTGTTGGAGCAGACTTCCGAGGCGATCACCGCATCGCTTGCCAACATCGGCTATGCCTTCGCCAACGTAACCCCGATCCCGGAGATCGACCGCGAAGAGCGGGTGGTCAGTGTCACCTTCCTGGTTGAGCCTGGCAGGCGTGTGTATGTGCGCCGGATCAACCTGCTCGGCAACTCCAACACCCGCGACGAGGTGTTGCGGCGCGAACTGCGCCAGTTCGAGGGCGGCTGGTATTCGCAGGCCTTGATCGATCGATCCAAGATCCGCCTGCAACGACTGCCCTACATCGCCGAGGTCACCGTCGAAACGCCCAGGGTCGCGGGCACCGAGGACCAGGTGGACATCGACATCACGGTCGAGGAGCGAAATTCCGGCCAGTTCCAGTTCGGTCTGGGCTTCTCCGAGACCCAGGGCTTGATCACCCAGGTATCCCTGAGTTTCGACAATTTCATCGGAACCGGTAATCGGGTCGGACTGGCGCTGTCGAACAACTCGGTCTTCACCCAGTTCAATTTCAGCTATCTGAACCCCTACTACACCGACGATGGCGTGAGCCGCGGCTTCAATCTGCTCTACCGCGAACTCGATTCCGGCCAGGCCAACATCGCCAGTTACTTCACCGACACCGCGTCGCTCGGGATGGTCTATGGCGTGCCCTTCAGCGAATTCGATCGGGTCCAGTTCGGCCTTTCCCTCGAGCGTCAGGTGATCCAGGTGATCCCGGGCTTTACCCCGGTCGAGTTCCAGGCATTCCTGCTCGACGACGAATTTGTCAATCCGGATACGGGCCAGACGGAGTTCGACTCCGGCCGTGGCAGAGGTGCCTACAATGGCATACGTGCCCAGCTGAGCTGGGCGCGCGACACCCGCAATCGCTTCTTCACACCCACCGAGGGCACACTGCAGCGCGCGGCGGTCGAACTGACTCTGCCGCCCAGTGACCTGCAGTATTACAAGTTCACCTATCAGTACCAGCGCTTCTTCCCGCTGACCCGCAGCCTGACCTTCATGACCAATGCGGAAATCGGCTACGGCGATGCCTATGGCGGCGACAAGAAGGACTTCGGCCTGCCGTTCTTCGAGAACTTCTTCAATGGCGGCGTACGCTCGGTACGCGGTTATCGTGACAATACGCTGGGACCGCAGTTGCTCTCCGGCAACCAGGATCTGCCGGTCGGTGGTGGCCTGAACATGGTCGGCAATGCCGAGATCATCTTCCCCAGTCCGTTCGGACAAAAGGTCGATACGCTGCGGTTGGCGCTGTTCCTCGACGTCGGTCAGGTGTACAAGGACTTCGACGCCTTCGATGCCGGCGAGTTGCGCTATTCGACCGGACTGTCGATCCAGTGGCAGGCGCCCATCGGCCCGATCGTGCTCAACGTGGCCTATCCGCTCAACGACAAGGACGGCGACGAAACCGAGACGCTGCAGTTCTCCTTCGGCAATACCTTCTAAACGAACTGCGACCGCGACACGCAACAAGGGCAGGACAACGATGGTTTTCGGACACGGCGACAGCTGGACCGCGCTGCGCTGCGCATCGCGCGGACGGCGCGTGGCCGGCTGGGCACGACGGGCTGCCGGATGAAGGCTGCCGCGGCCATCCGCTGGCTGGGCCTGCTGTCGTTGCTGGCCGGAACGGCATCGGCCGAGGGAATCGGCTATGTCGATCTGGCCAGGGTGCTCGATCGAGCGCCACAGGTGGCGGCATCGCGCGCCCGGCTGGAAGCGGAGTTCGAGCAGCGTAACCGGGAGTTGCAGGAAGATGAGCTGAGCCTGGCCGCACTGCGGGAGGAATTGGACGGCGGTGATCCGCTGCTCGGCGAAGGGGGGCAGGATCAACCCTCCAAGCTGCGCCGGGTCGAGACGCTCGAGCGCAGCCTGCGCCGTCGGCGCGATGCGCTGAGTCGTGATCTGGACCAGCGCCGCCAGACCGAACTGAACCGGATCGACAACCTGATCGGCGAGGCCATTACTGAACTGGCCCGTGAGCGCGATCTGGATCTGGTTCTTACCGACCAGATCGTCTACTACAGTCCACGGGTCGATCTGACCGATGCGGTGGTGGAGCGGCTGATCCGCCAGGGCGAGGTCGCGGGGGCGCAGCAGCCGTGATCCTGCGGCTCGATGATCTGGCGGCACGCCTGGGGCTGGAGCTCCATGGCGATCCGCAGCGCCAGATCGATGCGTTGGCGACGCTGGAAGCGGCCGGCCCGTCCCATCTGAGCTTCTTCGCCAACCCCCGCTATCGGCCGCAACTGCGGCAAACCCGCGCTGGGGCGGTCATCCTGCAAGCGGCCGATCGCGACGATTGCCCAGTCGACTGCCTGATTGCCGCGCAGCCGCAACTTGCCTTCGCGAAGGTCGCCGAGTGGTTCGACGACTCGCCTGCAGTCGAGAGCGGTATTCATCCAGGCGCGGTGATCGATCCGACTGCCCAGGTCGATGCCAGTGCGACGATCGGCCCCTTCGTCCAGATCGGGCCGGGTTGCCGCATCGGGCCGCGGGCGCAGATCGGTGCCGGATCGGTGATTGGTGCCGATTGCGTGGTCGGCGCGGACTGCAGGCTGGTCGCGCGGGTCACGTTGGTTCGACGGGTACGCTTGGGCGAACGGGTATTGATCCATCCCGGCGCGGTCATCGGCTCGGATGGCTTCGGGCTGGTGCCGGATCAGCAGTGCTGGCGCAAGGTGCCGCAGCTCGGTGGTGTGCTGATCGGCGACGATTGCGAGATCGGTGCCAATACCACCATCGATAGAGGCGCCCTGGGCGATACCGTGCTGGAACAGGACGTGCGGCTGGACAACCAGATCCAGATCGGTCACAACGTCTACATTGGCGCCCATACCGCCATGGCCGGCTGTTCGGCGGCCGCCGGGAGTGCCAGAATTGGCCGCAACTGTCTGATCGGTGGGGGCGCCGGGGTGTTGGGTCATCTGGAAGTCTGTGACCGCGTCACGATCACCGCGATGAGCCTGGTGACGCATTCGATCAAGACGCCGGGGGAGTATTCCTCCGGCGTGCCGCTGATGGAAAACCGGCAATGGCGCCGCGCGGCCGTGCGCTTCAAACAACTCGATCGGGGGCGAACCAGTTCGCCGCCCAAGGATGATGCCAATGAGTGATACCTCGACAACGGCGGGGTCGGCCCTGCCAGTGGACGTGCGTCGCATCCAGGAAATGCTGCCGCATCGCTATCCGTTCCTGATGATCGACCGGGTGCTTGAATTCGAAGCCGGCAAGCGCCTGGTCGGGCTCAAGAACGTGACGATCAACGAACCCTTCTTCCAAGGTCACTTCCCCGGTCATCCAGTCATGCCCGGCGTGTTGATCCTGGAGGCGCTGGCGCAGGCCAGTGGTGTGCTGGTGCAGATGTCGGCGACAGAGCGGGCAGACGAAAATCCGCTCTACTATCTGGTCAAGATCGACAAGGCGCGTTTCTCGCAGGTGGTCAAGCCGGGCGATCAGCTGCTGCTGGAGGTGGTTCAAAAGCGGATGATGATGGGCATGGGCTTGTTCGTCTGTCAGGCCCGGGTCGAGGGCAAGGTCGTCGCCAGCGCCGAGGTGCTGTGCGCGGCGAGGGGCCCGCAGTGACCCAAGCGGGGGCGCTGATCCACCCGACGGCGCTGATCGATCCGGCGGCACAACTGGCCGCGGACGTGCAGGTCGGACCGTTCAGCGTCATCGGCGCGGGCGTGGTGATCGGTGCCGGCAGCCGGGTTGGCTCGCACTGCCTGATCGAGGGGCCGACGGTGATCGGCCAGCGCAATCACATCTACAGCTGCGCATCGATAGGCACCGCGCCGCAGGACAAGAAGTACGTCGGCCAGCCGACCGAGCTGCACATCGGCGACGACAACACCATTCGCGAATTCGTGACGATCAACCGCGGTACCGCCGAGGGTGGCGGCCTGACCTCGATCGGCAATGACAACTGGATCATGGCCTACGTCCACATCGCACATGACTGCCACGTCGGTAACCACACGATCTTCGCCAACTGCGCCAGTCTGGCCGGCCACGTCATCGTCGAGGATTTCGTGATCCTAGGCGGCTTCTCGCTGATCCACCAGTTCTGCAAGATCGGCCAGCACGCATTCACCTCGATGGGTGCGCGTATCAACTGCGACGTGCCGCCCTTCGTCGTGGTTGCCGGCGAGATGAGCGTGCCGCGCGGGATCAACAGCGAGGGCCTCAAGCGGCGCGGATTCACGCGCGAGCAGATCGCCCAGGTCAAGCAGGCCTATCGGCTGCTCTACAGCGCTGGTCTGCCGCTGGCCGAGGCACGCGAACGGCTGGCTGAGATGAGCCTGCAGGCGCCGCATCTGGCGTGCCTGAGCGATTTTCTCAGTCGCACCGAGCGCGGCATCCTGCGCTAGCCCGGATGGATCATGCCGGCGCTACTGCGACTGTCGCCCGGCCCGCACCGCGGATCGCGATCGTCGCCGGCGAAACCAGTGGCGACCTGCTGGCGGCCGATCTGATCGAAGCGTTGCGGGCGCGCCAGCCGGGTAGCAAATTCATCGGCGTGACCGGTCCGGCGATGCGCGCAGCTGGTTGCGAGAGTCTGGCCGATATCAGCGAGCTGTCGGTGATGGGACTGGTCGAGGTGCTGCGCCACCTGCCGCGGCTGCTCGGTCTGCGCCGGCGTTTGCGGCGCGAGTTGCTGGCCTGGAAGCCGGATCTGTTCGTTGGCGTGGACGCACCGGACTTCAATCTGGGTCTGGCGGCGCAACTGCGGCGGTTCGGCGTGCCGGCGGTGCACTATGTGTCGCCGTCGATCTGGGCCTGGCGGCGCAAGCGGGCACGGACCATCGGTGCGCAGGTCGACGAGGTGCTGTGCTTGTTTCCGTTCGAGCCGGCGCTGTATGCCGCGCATGGCGTGCCGGCGCGCTTCGTCGGTCATCCGATGGCCGACC
>JBGTIE010000794.1:0-4854 GCA_041745855.1 Lysobacterales bacterium
AGGCCGGCGTGGACATCGACGCCGGCAATGCCCTGGTCGAGCGGATCAAGCCGGCCGTGGCGCGCACCCGGCGGGCCGAGGTGCTCGGCAGCCTCGGTGGCTTCGGTGCGCTGTTCCGGGTGCCGATCGAGCGCTATGCCGAGCCGGTGCTGGTCTCGGGCACCGACGGCGTCGGCACCAAGCTCAAACTGGCCCAGCAATATGAACGCCATGACGGCATTGGCATCGATCTGGTCGGCATGTGCGTCAATGATGTGCTGGTGCAGGGTGCTGAGCCGCTGTATTTCCTCGATTACTTCGCCTGCGGCCGGCTCGACGTGGACACCGCGGCGCGGGTCATCGAGGCATCGCGGCCGGCTGCGAACTGGCCGGCTGTGCCCTGACCGGCGGCGAGACGGCCGAGATGCCGGACATGTACGACGAGGGCGAGTACGACCTGGCCGGCTTTTGCGTCGGTGTGGTCGAGCGGCAGAAGATCATCGATGGTCGGCAGTTGCGCCCGGGCGACCGGATTCTCGGATTGGCGTCGAGCGGGCCGCATTCGAACGGCTATTCGCTGATCCGCAAGATCCTGCAGCGCTGTGCTGTTCCTGTCGCCGAGCAGGTCGCGGGTCAGCCGCTGCTTGATTTGCTGCTGGCGCCGACCCGCATTTATGTGCGCAGCGTGCTCGCCCTGCTGGCACGGATCGAGGTCCGCGCGATGGCTCACATCACCGGAGGCGGGCTGACCGAAAACATCATCCGGGTCGTCCCCGACGGCCTGGCGGTGCAATTGGACGCCACTGCCTGGCCACGGCCACCGGTATTCGACTGGCTGGCAGCGACCGGCGAGGTGGTCGACAGCGAGATGGCACGCACCTTCAATCTCGGCATCGGCTATGTGGTCATCGTCGCCCCAGAGCTGGCCGCCGAGGCCAGCGAGTTGCTGCGCGCCGCCGGTGAGCAGGTCTGGCGCATCGGCGAAGTGGTCGAGCAGGGCGGCGGTGATCGTCTGATCTGGCGCTGAGCGATGCGCAGACGACCGGATCGGCTGGCGCTGCTGCTGTCGGGCCGCGGCAGCAACCTCCGGGCTCTGGCCCACGCGATCGACGACGGTCGCTTGCCGGCGCAGATCGTCGCGGTGGCCAGTGATCAGCCTCAGGCCGCCGGCGTGCTTTGGGCACAACAGCGGGGCCTGCCCGTTCACGTCCACCCGCGTGACAAGTACGCCGACCGGCAGCAGTTCGAGCAGGCCCTGTTCGCCGACGTCGCCGCCGCAGAGCCAGACTGGATCGTGCTAGCCGGCTTCATGCGCGTACTGTCGCCGGCCTGTGTGCGCCAGTGGCATGGCCGGATGATCAATCTGCATCCGTCCCTGCTGCCGCGCCATCCCGGTATGGACACCCATCGCCGCGCGCTGGAAGCGGGCGATACCGAGCACGGCGCCAGCGTGCATTTTGTGACCGAAGTGCTCGACGGCGGACCGGTCATCGCCCAGACCTCGTTCGCGCTCGATCCCAGCCTGTCTCCAGACCAACTCGCCGAGCGCCTGCGCCCGCTCGAGCACCAGTTGCTGCTGCAGGTCGTAGGCTGGCTGGTCAGCGGGGGGGTGCGGTTGGTGGGCGAGGCGGTTGCGGTGGATGGAGCAGCGGTCGCAGTGCCTATTTCCAGTGAAAGGCATAGGGCCCAGGGCACAGGGCCCAGGGCCCAGAAGAGCAGTGAAAAGCATAGAGCACGGTGCCCAGGGTCCAGGGCCCAGAAGAGCAAGGGCACGCTGCCGTAGGCGACCGCAGGAGGGGGTGTCTAGCGCAGAGCCGCACTCTGGAGGTAGCGCGGTTCCGGCACGCGTAACGCAATGATCTTCGCGCCAGCAGCCGCGTCCCACCCTCGAGCCGCGTGGTGCGGGCTTGCTTCTGCTCCTTCTGGGCCCTGGGCCCTGAGCCCTGGGCCCTGCTTTTTCAGTCCTCAGCCCTTTGGCCACCCGCCAACAACCGCGCTATCTCCGCCAGCAACTGATCGGGCCGAAAAGGCTTCAGCACCATCGCGACCGGCGCATTGTCGAGGCCGCCCGGGGTCTGGCTGCGGGCGAAGCCGGTCATGAACAGTATCGGCAGCGCGGGCATCCGCTCTCGCAGCGCCAGCGCCAGTTGGTGGCCGTCGATTACCGGCATCAGGATATCCAGCAGCGCCAGCGCCGGCTGCACGCCAGAGCTGCGCAGCAAGCTCAGCGCCGCATCGGCATCGTTGCAGCAATGGGTGCGATAACCGGCGTCCTGCAACAGCGCCTCGACCAGTTCGAGCACGTCCAGATCATCATCGACGATCAGGATGTCGACTTCCCCGTTCACATCGGCTCGCCTGCTGGCTTGCCCGCATGCGCGATCGCGGCGACGGGCCGGTTTGGGAACGCTTCATGCTCGGGCAGGTCTACTGGCATGACTTTGATCGAGTGTGGTTGATCGAATCCGGCTTGATCGCAAAGGGTACGTGGTCGGTGCAGCGCAAACCCGGTCGTTCCACCACTGGCCGATGCTGCGTCCCTGAAGTGTGCCATGGAACCTGTCCGTCACCCTTTCCTGAGCGAGGGAAAATCATGCAATTGAGTGCCGCATTCGCGCTGCTGAGCGCCGCTACTGTGCTAGCTATCATGCCAGCGCCGGTCAGCGCCAGCGAACTGCACCCTTTCCAGGCCCATTACAGTGTGGCCCGCAACGGCAAGACGCAAGGCGAGGCGGTGATGCAGTTGGCTCGCGTGACCGGCACCCGCGACCGCTGGGCGCTGACAATGACCGTTCAGGCCAGTCGCGGCCTCGCAAGCCTGGTCGGGTTTCGCGAGCAGGAAGTATCGCAGTTGCAGGAATCAGGCGACGGCTGGCGTCTGCTCAGTTACCGCCGCGAGCGCGACGCAGGGTTCTCCAGCCGTGGCGAGGCGGCCGATTTCGATTGGGCGCAGGGCAAGGCGAGGGTCAAGCTCGACAAGTCGGCGCTGGAGGTGGTGATCGAGCCGGGCACGGTCGATCCCAGCAGCCTGTTCCTGCGCATCGCCGCCGATCTGGTGGCTGGGCGATCACCTGGCACGTATCCAGTGCTGCGCAAGGGCGAGCTGGAGCATTGGCCGTTCCGCGTCCTGCGGGTCGAAACGCAGGATGGTCGGGAGACCACCGTGGTCGAACGCGTGCGTGATCATGACCGCCGCAAGACGATCAGCTGGCTCGCCGCCGACCTGGGCTATCTGCCGGTTCGGATGGAGCAGATCGAAGAGGATGAGACGCTGGTGATGAGTCTGGTGTCAATGGAGCGCTGAGGTGCGCGGCCGCTAGTGACCGATGCAGTTGATGCAGTAGGGACACGCAGAAGGGAAAAGAGCATTCAACACAAAGGACACAAAGGAAGAGCTTTGATCAAGGTCGGACCATCGCGCCCCGCAGTCCCTGCGCGCTCGCGCCGATGTGCGCGATTCGACGAGTCTGCTCTGCTCTCCTTTGTGTCCTTCGTGTCCTTTGTGGTCAATCCGCTCTTCCGCTCTCCCGAACTCTTGCCAACTTCGACGCCGCGCTCTGCGCCCTGGCGGATCGCCGCGCCACTCCCGACTCGGTATCCAAGGCTGGCTTGGGACCGGCTGCGCCGCTGCTGCCCGTGCCGCTCGCAGCCTGATACACTCAGGAGCCATGTGAATTGACTACGGATAGAGCTTCCATGTCGAAGGGCCAGACGCTGCAGGATCCATTTCTCAATGCATTGCGGCGTGAGCGTGTGCCGGTGTCGATCTATCTGGTCAATGGCATCAAGCTGCAGGGCCAGATCGAGTCTTTCGACCAGTTCGTGGTCCTGCTGCGCAATACCGTCTCGCAGATGGTCTACAAGCACGCCATATCCACCGTGGTACCGCAGCGCAACGTCCGGCTGACCGAGCCGGCCGCCGACGATGCGCCTGATCGGGAGAGTTGACGCTGTTCGAGCGCGAAAGTCGCGGCGAAAGGGCAGTCCTGGTCCAGGCTAGGCGTCCCGGTGACCCGAGTGCGGCTTCGGCTGCGGCCGAATTCAGCGATCTGGCCCGATCGGCCGGCGGTGAAATCCTGGCCGAGTTGGATGCACCGGTCGCGGCCACCCGCGCCCGCTACTACATCGGCAAGGGCAAGGCCGAGGAACTGCGCGATCTGGTCGCCGCGACTGAAGCCGATCTGGTGCTGGTCAATGCACCGCTGACCCCAGTACAGGAGCGTAACCTTGAGGCGCTGGTGAAGGCACGGGTGGTCGATCGCACCGGATTGATCCTCGATATCTTCGCCGCCCGCGCTCGCAGTCACGAAGGCAAGCTGCAGGTTGAGCTGGCCCAGCTGCGCCACGTCGCCACCCGGCTGGTCCGTGGCTGGACCCATCTGGAACGCCAGCGCGGTGGCAGCATTGGCCTGCGCGGACCGGGTGAGACCCAGCTTGAAACCGATCGCCGGCTGCTCGCCGAACGAGTCAAACAACTCTCGCGCCGGCTCGACAAGGTGGTGCGACAGCGCGATCAGGGCCGGCGCCAGCGGCAGCAGAGCGATCTGCCCCAGGTGGCGCTGGTTGGCTATACCAACGCCGGCAAGTCCACCCTGTTCAACCAGCTGACCGAGGCCAGGGTTTATGCCGCCGACCAACTGTTCGCGACCCTCGACCCGACCGTGCGGCGGGTCGCCGGCTTCTCCTTCGGCGATCTGGTGCTGGCCGACACGGTCGGCTTCGTGCGCGATCTGCCGCACGAGCTGGTCGCCGCCTTTCGCTCGACCCTGACCGAAGCGCGCGAGGCCGATCTGCTGCTGCACGTGGTCGACAGCGCCGACCCGGAAGCGGCCCAGCGAGTTGCCGACGTGGACACGGTGCTGGCCGAGATCGGTG
>JBGTIE010000795.1:0-4771 GCA_041745855.1 Lysobacterales bacterium
GCCGACGGTCGTCGTCGCGGCCGCCCCCGTGCCGGAACCGCCGCTGGGTGTGGCGCTGATTGGCGCCGCGCTGCCGGCATTGCTGTAGCTGATGGTCGTGCTGACGGTTGGGTCATAGGCGATGACTGGCGGCGTATTGGCCACCGGGCACTGCAAGGTCCAGACGCGATTGGTCGCACCAGCCCCACCTCGCGATTCCGGACAGGTCAATGTCGCGCTGGCCTGGCTGGACTGTGGGACACAGGCCGGCAGGACCAGATTCTGCGGCGTCGTGGTCGCGCCGACGAAGCTGAGCTGGGCGATGCTGGTGGTCGGGAAGGCCGCGCCGCCGCCAGTGATGTTGCAGGCACCGACAGTCGTTGTGGCTGCCGCACCCGTGCCTGAGCCACCGCTGGGCGTGGCGCTGATGGGCGCCGCACTGCCGGCTGCGCTGTAGCTGACGGTCGTACCGGTATTCGGGTTGTAGGCGATGGTCGGCGGCGTATTCGCCACCGGGCACTGCAGCGTCCAGACGCGATTGGTCGCAGCAGCTCCACCTCGCGACTCCGGACAGGTGAGCGTCGCGCTGACCTGACTGGACTGTGGCACACAGGCCGGCAGCACCAGGTTCTGCGGCGTGGTTGTAGCGCCGACGAAGCTGAGTTGGCCGATATTGGTGGTCGGGAAGGCCGCGCCGCCGCCGGTAATGTTGCACGCACCGACAGTCGTGGTCGCAGCCGCGCCCGAGCCCGAACCTCCGCTGGGCGTCGCGCTGATTGGCGCCGCGTTGCCGGCATTGCTGTAGCTGATGGTCGTGCTGACGGTTGGGTCATAAGCGATGACCGGGGGCGTGTTGGCTACCGGGCACTGCAGCGTCCAGACCCGGTTGTTCGCTGCGCCGCCACCGCGGATTTCCGGACAGGTCAGCGTTGCATTGACCTGGCTGGACTGTGGCACACACGCCGGCAGCACCAGGTTCTGCGGCGTGGTTGTAGCGCCGACGAAGCTGAGTTGGCCGATATTGGTGGTCGGGAAGGCCGCGCCGCCGCCGGTAATGTTGCACGCACCGACAGTCGTGGTCGCAGCCGCTCCGGTCCCTGAGCCACCACTTGGCGTGGCGCTGATTGGTGCGGCGCTGCCGGCGGCGCTGTAGCTGATGGTCGTACCGGTATTCGGGTTGTAAGCGATGGTCGGGGGCGTATTCGCCACCGGACACTGCAAGGTCCAGACGCGATTGGTCGGAGCAGCTCCACCTCGCGACTCCGGACAGGTCAGCGTCGCGCTGACCTGACTGGACTGTGGCACACAGGCCGGCAGCACCAGGTTCTGCGCCGTGGTCGTGGCGCCGACGAAGCTGAGTTGGCCGATACTGGTGGTCGGGAACGCCGCGCCGCCCCCGGTGATGTTGCACGCACCGACGGTCGTAGTCGCAGCCGCTCCGGTCCCTGACCCTCCACTGGGCGTGGCGCTGATGGGCGCCGCGCTGCCGGCATTGCTGTAGCTGATGGTCGTACCGGTATTCGGGTTGTAAGCGATGGTCGGCGGTGTGTCCATGGCTCCTGGAGCCGCGAAACTGACCGTATCGATGCCAATGTAGTTCGAATTGGCGCCGCTGGGACCCCCATTGGTGACGTGATAGCGGAACGCGATGCGGCCGACGCCACTGCTGGGAATACCCTGCAGATTGCCCAGTACGATCTCACACCAGGCATTGGGATAGCCGCCAGGGCCCGGCGGGCATGTCCCGACGGTGGCCAGCAGGGACGGGTTTATGGTGGCGAGCAGGACGTTGAAATCTCCCACCGAGGTTGCCGTGCTGCCCACATTGGTGCTCGCTCCGGCGCTGCTCAGGCGCACCTCAATGCGATCCGGGAAGGTCGGCGCGTCGACCGTGCGGGTCCAGAAACGCAGTTCCGAACCGCCCTGGTAGCTGACCTGGGGCGAGATCAACCAGTTGCTGATCGTGTTGGTGCCGGTGGTGTTGTTGAAGTTGGCCGCGATGTAGGCGGTCGGGCCGCCGGCCTGCGCCGGGAAGGTCGCCGATGCCCCCTGAAACCAGCCGGTGGTGCCGATCGTTGCGCTGTTGTTGACGCAGGTCCAGCCCACTACGCAGCCGCCAGTGACCGACTCGAAACCCTCCTCCAGACTGCCTTCCAGGACATTGAAAGTGGCCGTGACATTGCGCGCCTGGGTCATGCTGACGCTACAGGCAGCGGTGCCGCTGCAGTCGCCGCTCCAGCCGGCAAAGACCGATCCGACCGTCGGCGTGGCCGTCAGATCCACCACGGTACCGCTAGGGAAGGCGGCACTGCAGGTGGCGCCGCACGTGATCCCGGCTGGGACGCTGCTGACCGAACCTGCGCCGGTGCCGGCACGGGTCACGGTCAGGGTCTGGTTGCCGCCGCCACCGCTGGTCGTTACCGGGGTGACATTGGAGTTGGTGCTGGTGCCGCCGCCGTTGGCCGCACGCACCCGGTAGTGGTAGGTGGTTCCAGCATTCAAACCGGTGATGGCGTGGCTCTGCACAGCACCGACTGCGAGATCCTGGAAGCCGGGCAGGAAGCTGCTGAAATTGGACTGCGTCGACAGATCGAGAAAGAATCCGGTGGAGCCGGACGGACGGGTCCAGTTGGCGGTGAAGCCGTTGTTGCCGATGGAGGTACCGGCCGTTGTGGTCGGCGCCGCCGGCGCGCTCAATGTGCCGGTGGCAAGGCACTGCGGGGAGCTGCCGGCTTGCGTCTGGACATGACTACGCATCCGCTGCGGTACCCGCTCCGGCGCAACCCCGAAGCCATGGCCCAGGCCCAAGGTCAGGCTGATATTGCTCATGCCACCGGGGCGCAGATGGCAGTAGCTCATGATGGTGCCGCTGCCCGCGCCCTGCGGACCGGGCAGTGTGGCGGCGCCGGCATGACAGTTGGGTCCCGGCTCGGTCCCGTAGCACTGATCAACCGGCGAGGCGTTGCCGCCAAGGTTGGCGTAGCAATGGGTGTGCGGGGAATTGAAGTTGTGGCCGATTTCGTGCGAGCTGGCGACGATGTCCCACACCGCGGTCGGGCTGCTTGGGTTGAAGGCGCCGGTCATGTTGCCGGTGAAGCCATAGCCACCGCCATAGTTGGAATTGCCGCTCAGGCCGGGGCAGCTGTCGCCGGTCGCGTTGTAGTTGAAGCCGCCATTGCACAGCACGCCAAGCCAGGCCACGCCGCCGCCGGTGTTCTTGCCACTGAGCAAGTGCGCGATGGTGCGGCTCTCGCCGGCCATGTTGTCGTTCCAGTGCTTGCCGAACTCATACAGCGCACAGATGGAACTGGTCTGGACCCAGGGATCGGCCGCGCTGTTCCACAGCCGCAGATAGCTGACCTGCAGCTCGGTATCGAGTTGCGCGACGTAGATGGTCGAGGCATATCCGATCAGATTGGCCACGTAGTCGGTGGCCGCCGTGGCGCTGGCAAAGCGCTGGAAGAACTCGAAATCGGTGTCCACCGCGACGCGGGCGCGCCACTGGATGCCTTCGGGTACAACTGCCCCCGCGCCTGCAGAGCGAGCGGAATGGATATCGGGCGGTGGGATCGGCAAGCGATCGTGCTCGCAGCGGAAGGGCTCGGCATTGCCGTCCAGGCGACTGGTGTCCACTCGCGCCAGCTCCAGCCCGTTGAGCCGTCCGGCAGCGTCATGCCGCGGCAGCAGCGTCTGCATCTCGGCCATGCCGTCGACCAGGCCGAAAATCTCGCCTTGCTCGGTAATCGACAGGAACACCCGCGAGCCCGGCTCGCCGATCAGCTCACCGCGGTAGAAGCGCGTCGGCGGTCGCGGCAAGGGCCGTTCGCTGCCGTCGGGATCAACGATCACCAGCTTGGCATCCGGCGTGTAAACCGCCACCGGCCGAAGCAGCAAGGTATCGCTGGGCGCGCCCGGGCGAATGATGCCATCGAGCAGGAACTCGCTTTCGGTAGCCGCCCCGGCAGCCCATTCCGAAACGCTGAGCATGGACTGCGCGTGCAGCGACTGACCCAGAAACAGCGCCACGACGACGCCGACGATTGACTTGTACATGCCGCTCCCCCGAGGCGATTGCGCGACCATTGTACCCACAAGCCTCTGCACGCCTGGGAAGCAGCGCACAATTGGGGGTGCGAGTCAGACTGATGCAGAAGCGGCTCTCGTCAACGCCGAATTCCCTGCCGCCAGCGACTTCACCTCGGGGTCGGAATCGGTATCGGCATCGATTCATGCCCCCAGTACACGGCTAGTCGTTGGTGGCCAGACCCCATGCCGCGCTCTATTTCGATCCCGATTCCGAGTCCGATTCCGACCCCGACCCTGGGTTCGCATCGCGTGCTGGGTCCTGGGCCGTGGGCCCTGGGCCGTGGGCCGTGGGCTCTGGGCCCTGAGCCCTGGGCCCTGGAACCGCCAGACCCTCCGAACCATCACCTTGAATCGCACCCTATAATCGCCCCATGCCCAAGCCCATCGAGATCAAGCTGCACCAGCGTCGGCGCCTGCTCGAGGTGAGTTTCGACAGCGGCGATGTGTTCGAGCTGCCCTGCGAATACCTGCGCGTCATGAGCCCGTCGGCCGAGGTGCAGGGACACGGCCCGGGACAGCAAGTGCTGGTGGTCGGCAAGGAGCAGGTCGGCATCCAGGCCATCCACCCGGTCGGCAACTACGCGGTGCTGCTGGAGTTCGATGACGGCCACAACACCGGCATCTACAGTTGGGACACTCTCTACCAGCTCGGCCGCGAGCAGGACACGCGCTGGGCCGGCTATCTGGAGGCGCTCGCCGCCGCCGG
>JBGTIE010000796.1:0-3651 GCA_041745855.1 Lysobacterales bacterium
GTTGTGCTGGAGCAGGTAGTTGCGTCCGGCCACCGAGAGGGTTTCGGTTTCGAGCAGGCGGCGTGAGTTGTAGGTGTAGCTCCAGCTGGTCAGCGCGGTGCCGACGTCGTTGTAGACGATCGTGCCGGCGAGCGCGCCATCCGGGTAGTAATCGAAATGCAGATCATGGGTGCCGTCCGGGTGATTGATGTGCTCGAGCCGGTTGCGGCTGTCGAAGGTGTAGATGCTGTGCTGCTTGTGAGACACCAGATGATCGGCGCACTGATTCGCCGGGGCGTTGGTCATGGCCTGGCCCATGGCACGCCAATTGATGTTGTTGGCGGCGTCATAGGTCTGCACGGTCCACAGGGCTTCGGGATCAAAGCTGCGGCACAGACGCTGGTGAGCGTCGTAGACAAAGCGCCGCTCGACCAGATTGCTTCCCTGGCCGCGTGCGATGGTCAGCGGTTTGCCGTAGATGTCGCGGGCAATGCTTGTGACGATGCGCTCCGCAGCGTCCTTGCCTGGCGCATTGATTTCGATCGGCTGGTCGGTGCTGGGGCTGTCAAAGGCCAGATAGCTAAAGTCGGTGAACTTGCCGCCCTCATTGGTGACGCGGGTGATAAAGCCGGGCCGATAGCTGTACCTGCGGTTGAGTGCACCGAGCTCCGAATCCGTGCGGGTCTGCACTGGGCGGCCGATGCCGTCGAACCGAGACACACGAACTTGTCCTCAAGTGTCAACGCGGCCGCACGCGCGAACTCGGCCGGGCCGAGAATCGCTGCACCACGCGCGCCGGAGCGCGCTACTGCTCGTCGCACGGCTCCCTATCGCGCCTGACCTGCCGTGCCTTGCGCCACTCGGCGCCGCAGCCCGAAGCCAGTAATCCCTTCGCATGACCTCAGATACCCTATGCTTCCCGATTCCCCGAGTGACCCATCGCCATCAGCGTCCCTACCCCTGTGTCGATCGATCTGGCGACTGTCCAGACCCGGCTGGCCGATGCCGGCTTCTGCTTTCTTCCGGCCGCGTCGACGCGCTCACTGCTGGGCTGGCCGGCCGGCCCGGCTCTGTCTGCCGAATGGAATCGCTTCTGCGCCAGCTGGGATGACATGCCGGTGGATGGGTACATGGCCGATCTGGGCCGCTATCGCCGCCGCAGGCATGCGGTGTTGCATCTGCACAACGGCGTGCTGAGCCGGCCGCCGCATCAGCCGCACTTCCAGAGCGTCGATTACAACCCGCTCAACGGCGGCATCGAGCGCTGGTTCGAGCCGATCCCGGCCAACGTCGTGGACAGCCGCGAGATGCGTGCCCTGCTGGCCATGGGGAGTGCCTGCTTCGCCTCGCTGCGGCCATCAGTCCGTGCCTGGAAACTGGAGCTGCACCAGTTCCGGATCGAGGCCCGCGCCGACGAGGCGGGCCAGCCGACGCCCGAGGGCAGCCATCGTGACGGCGTCGACTACGTGCTGGTGGTGCTGACCCGGCGCCACAACATCGCCCGCGGCTGTACCGGCATCCATCGCCCGGATGGCCAACCGCTGGGTGAGTTCACGCTGACCGAACCACTGGACGCGGCGCTGGTCGATGATCAGCGGGTCTTCCATGGCGTGACCGCGGTGGAAGCCCTGGATCCCGATAAGCCAGCCTTTCGTGACGTGCTGGTGGTGACTTTCAAGGCGACCGGCTAGGCGGACTCGGCGAAGCGCTCATCCACGGTGAAGCTCTCGCCGCAGCCGCAGGCAGCGGTGGCCTTGGGATTGTGGAAGATGAACTCGCTGCCCAGACCACGGCGGGTGAAATCGATTTCGGTGCCGTCGACCAGCTTCAGGCTCTGCGCGTCGACGACGATGCGCAACCCGTGATCGACGAAGATCTGATCGCCCTCGCGCAATACATCGGCCTCACCCACTTCGTAGGCCCAGCCGCTGCAGCCGGTCTTGCGCACGCCAAAGCGGAATCCGATTGCCCGGTCGCTGAGATATTGACGGACCCGAGTGGCGGCGCTGTCGGTGAGGGTTACTGCCATGCTGCTGCTCCGGAATGAACGGTCGCCAGCGTAATGCTACGCCGGTTTGTAACACGCAGATCTGGGCGCCTATGCTGAAAATTCAATGGATCGACGTGGTGCATCGAGCCAGGGGTGCAAGGCAATTTGATGCCCCATGGTCACTCGATCCTACACGCCTCGTCGAAATCCAGCCGCGGATTGCGGGGGTGCAGGCGGCTGGGATCGCCGTGGCCGAGGTTGACCAGGAAGTTGCTCTTCCATGGCGTGCCGGCAAAGAAGGCCTCGTCCACCCTGGCGTTGTCGAAGCCGCTCATCGGGCCGCAGTCCAGCCCCAGCGCGCGGGCGGCCAGGATCAGGTAGGCGCCTTGCAGGGTACCGTTGCGGAAACCGCCTGTCTGAATCGCTTCGGGCTTGCCGGCAAACCAGCTGCGGGCATCGGCCTGCGGGAACAGCTTGGGCAACTTCTCGTAGAACTCGAAATCGGTCGCGACGATCGCGGTCACCGGCGCGGCCATCGTCTGGGCCACGTTGCCCTCGTCCAGCGCCGGTTTGAGTTTCGCCTTGGCCTGGGTACCGCACACGAAAACGAAGCGACCCG
The DNA here is from genome assembly GCA_041745855.1 of Lysobacterales bacterium. Classification (GTDB taxonomy): domain Bacteria; phylum Pseudomonadota; class Gammaproteobacteria; order Xanthomonadales; family SZUA-5; genus JAWLAT01. The sequence goes on from JBGTIE010000796.1 coordinate 2,589, forward strand.
GGGAACAGTTGGCGCTGGTCGGGGCCATCCGCAATAGCTCATAGAGCTGGCGCAGGGTATTGTCTGTGACCTGCTCATCGCGCCAGTGGCTGTAGGTGCGGGCATCGTTGAACAACAGATCCAGCGCGGCTTGCTCGAGGGCCATCGGAGTCTCCTTGACATGACGAAGTGCTTCCATCTTAGCCGGCCGACGCGAAACGCACGTATGGGCCGGGAGAACATCAAACGGGGGGGTGCTTGAAGGCCTGGCTACTGACCGACGGCGCGGCCGGCAATCTGCGCCAGGCCGAGACCCTCGCCGGCTGGCTGGGTGCCGATGCGAACCGGATTGATGTGTCCCTGCGGCTGCCGTGGCGCTGGATTTCGCCGGCCTTTGCACGTGCGCCGCCGGAGGCCGTCCAACCCTTGCTGCAGCAGCCGTGGCCGCAGCTTGCGATCGGCTGCGGCCGCCGCGGTGGTGCCGCGCTGGATGCCTTGCCGACGCGCGATCAGGGCGGACCGCTGCGGGTACAGATCCTTGATCCGCGCTGCGAACCTGAGCGTTTCGACGCGGTCATTGTGCCCGAGCATGACCGTCTGCGCGGGCCAAACGTGTTGACCCTGACTGGCAGCCTCAATGCCATTGACGAGCAATGGCTGGCGAGCCGACGCGAGGAAGCTGTTGCACAACTGGGATGTCCCCGCCCGCGCACGCTGCTGTTGGTCGGCGGACCGCGTCGAGGCACCGGTTTCGGCCAGACCGAGCTGAGCGACGCCCTGCGCATCCTGCAGCACTGGCAGGCCCGCGACGGCGGCTGCCTGTGGATCGCACTGTCGCGACGCACCCCGCTCACCTGGCGCAAGCGCATCGCCAGTTTCCTGCCGCGCCTGGGCAGCCATCGTTTATGGCGCGACGAAGGCGACGGTCCCAACCCGTACCCGCAATGGGTCGCCAGTGCTGACCGTATCGTCGTCACGCCCGACTCGGTCAATATGCTCAGCGAGGCCTGCGCCACTGGTACGCCGGTCTTGACCCACGCCCCGCGCGGCGTGCGGGGGCGGCTCGGCGACCTGCACCGCGCCC
>JBGTIE010000797.1:0-4615 GCA_041745855.1 Lysobacterales bacterium
GCACCACCCCCACCACCCAGCCCCAGCGCCCCGCCGCGTCCGACGGTTGCGTACAAGTGCACCGACTACAAGGGCGACAGCTACTACTCGGCCAGCCTCAACCCGCGTCGGCACAACGTCCCGCTGTACGCGCTGGAGCAGCCGCCGCCCACCGTGCCCGGCAGCGGCCTGTCGCCGGACGCGCGGATCTGGGTCGAGGACAAGTGCACCGAAGTTTCCAACCGCGAGGCCTGTGGCTATTACAAGGAACAACTCGAGTTCGTGCTCGCCCAGCAACGCCGCGGCGTCGGCGACGCCAACAAGCTCGAGCGCGAACGCAAACGCCTCACCGCGATCCGGAACAGCCGCTGCGGATAAGAGTTGCTCGCTTCGTGGATTCACGCTGGCAGGCTGGCGATCACGTTGCGCACCGCGCTTCAGGACTTGATGTTGGCCGGCGCATCATCCGCCGGCGACCTCGATGTTGCCCGCTTTTCCTGACCCCTCAGCCCTCAGCCCTCAGCCCTGGTGAGAGCACGCACCGACGCCGTCACTGGCCACTGGAACTGGCAACCGGAACTGGCAACCGGAACTGCTCTGAACAATCAATCCTCGCGCGTGACCCGCAGCACTTCCTCGACCGAGGTGGTGCCGGCCAGACACTTGCGCCAGCCATCTTCGAGCAGGCTGGGGGTGCGCTGGCGGGCGGCGGTTTCGAGTGCCTGTTCGCTGGCGTTCTCGTGGATCAGGCCGCGCATCGCGTCATCGACGATGACCAACTCGTACAGGCCGGTGCGGCCCTTGTAGCCGGCGTGACGGCCGCCTAGATCTGCGCGCGGCTGATACAGGTTGATCGGCTCACCGCGCTGTTTGCCGAAGGCGAGCAACTCGGACAGGGTCGCCGGATAGGCCTCGCTCAACGCCGGGTCGAGCCGGCGCACCAACCGCTGGGCGAGCACGCCGACCAGCGAGGACGACAGCAGGAAGGGCTCGATGCCCATGTCGCGCAAGCGGGTCACCGCGCCGACTGCGCTGTTGGTGTGCAGGGTGGAGAGCACGAAATGACCGGTGAGCGAGGCCTGCACCGCGATGCGGGCGGTCTCCAGGTCGCGGATCTCGCCGACCATGACGACGTCCGGGTCCTGCCGCAGAATCGCCCGCAGGCCGCGCGCGAAACTCATGTCGACCTTGCTGTTTACCTGGGTCTGGCCGATGCCGTCGATGTAGTACTCGATCGGGTCTTCCACTGTCATGATGTTGCGCGAGCTGTCGTTGAGCCGGGTCAGGCCGGCGTACAGCGTGGTGGTCTTGCCTGAACCGGTGGGGCCGGTCACCAGCAGGATGCCGTGCGGACGCTGGATCAGATCGTCCAGCGGGGTCAGCGTGGACGGATCCATGCCGAGCTGGGCCAGGTCGATGCGGCCGGCCTGCTTGTCGAGCAGGCGCAGCACGACTCGTTCGCCGAAGGACGCCGGAATGGTCGACACCCGCACGTCGACCGGTCGACCAGCGATGCGCAGACCGATGCGGCCGTCCTGCGGCAGGCGCTTTTCGGCGATGTCCAGCTTGGCCATGACCTTGATCCGCGAGACCACCGGCGCGGCGAGCGTCTTGTGTGGGCTGAGCACCTCGCGCAGCACGCCGTCGATGCGGAAACGTACGACCAGCCGCTGCTCGTAGGGTTCGATGTGGATGTCCGAGGCCTGCTGCCGGATCGCCTCGGCAAGCATCGCATTGATCAGCCGGATGATCGGTGCATCGTCCTCGCTCTCGAGCAGATCGGCCTCGGGCAGCGCATCGGCGATCTGCTCCAGGGTCAGCTTCTGGTCGATGTCGGCTGCCATCTGCGCCGCATCATCGCCGCCGGACTCGTACAGCTCGCGCACGCGGCGGTCAAAGGGCTCGGCGGCGAGTGCTTCGAGCTTCAGCGGCCGGCCACAGTAACGACGCAACTCCAGCAGGACCTCCGGCTTGACGTCCGGCCGATGAATCACCTCCGCCTTATCCGTCTGGTAACCGACCACGGTGGCGCCGTGGCGGCGGGCGAAGCCGAAGCTGGGGCGGGGGGGTGGCGCCGGGTGTGGGTTCGCGAGCGGAGTAGTCATCGAAGCACGGTTGGAGCCAAGGGCCCAGGGCCCAGGGCCCAGGGCCCAGTTGGTTCGACGCTGCTTCGGCAATGAGGCGAGGTGACGCCAAGAGCAAGGCACGCGCTGCCCGGATCGCACGCTTCCTGGGCCCTGGGCCCTGGGCCCTGGGCCCTAAGGAGCCCAATACCCACCTTGCGCCGGCCCATCACCGCTGACCCTCCGCGCCCCCGCCGGCCATGGGCTCACCCTGCGGCAGGCCCTGGCGCAGGAAGTCCTGCATCTCCGGCAGCAGCGGAGTGACCTCATCGGGCAGCAGGCCGCTGTTCTGTTCGCGCGCACGCAGTTGCTCGGTACGCAGATAGTTGTACTTCTCGCTGGAGATCAGCGCCTCGGTGGCGCTGTCGCGGGCAATACTGGGGGTCAGGAAAATCATCAGGCTGCGTCGCTCCTTGTTGGAGGAGCGGTACTTGAACAGGTTACCGACCACCGGGATCGAGCCCAGCCCCGGCACCTTCTGGACCGAGTCGGTGAGCTGCTCGCTGGTCAGGCCACCGAGCACCAGCATCGCGCGATCGCGCACCAGCACGCGAGTAGTCAGTTTGCGGGTGTTGGTGATCAGGTCCACCGCGGCGCCCTGCTGATTGCTCGGCGCCAGGCTGGACACCTCCAGATCGATGTCCAGCACCACCGAATCGCCCTCGTTGATGTGCGGGGTGACCCGCAGTTTCAGGCCGACCTCCTTGCGGTCGATCGTCTGGAACGGGTTGACGACACCGGACTGGCCGCCGGTGGTCGTGGTGGTGCCGGTGCTCGCGTACTGGCCGGTCAGGAAGGGCACTTCCTGACCCACGCTCAAGGTTGCTTCCTGATGGTCGAGGGTCATCGTCGACGGCGTGCTCAGCACGTTCGACGCGGTATCGGCGGCGAGCGCGCGGACCAGCGCGCCAAGCTGCAGGAACTCGCCGTCCAGACCCGGGATCGCGACCGTACCGCGCACATAGCCCAGATTCAGACCCGCCTGGCCGGCCAAAGCTCCCGGATTGAGGGTGGCATTGATGATGCCGCCGCCGCTGGGGAAATTGGTCCCACCGATCAAGCCACTGCCGTTGAAATCGTCGTTGGTGGCCTGCCACTGGACGCCGATCTCGCGCGCGATGTTGTCCGACACCTCAGCGATCAGCGCCTCGATCAGCACCTGGGCGCGGCGGATATCGAGTTGGCGCACGACTTCCTTGAGATCACGGAACACTGCCGGCGGGGCGTTGATGACCAGCGAGTTGGTTTCCTGATGAGCCTGGATGGCCGGCTTGCTGTCACCTTCGCCGTCGGCCGGCCGTCCGCCGAAGGTCGCCAGCGCGGTCTCGAGTATCGGTACCAGCTGCTCGGCATCGGCGTAGCGCAGGTAGATCACCTGCAGCGTTTCCGATCCGCTCAGCGGCGTATCCAGATGGGCGATGAGCGCCTTCAGGCGTAGTCGCTTGCCGCGGTCACCGGCGATCAGGATCGAGTTGGTGCGTTCGTCGGCGGCGAGCTTGTTGGCGCTGCCGTCGCTGGCACCGTTGGGCTGCAGCAGGCTCAGCGTACGCACCACTTCGGCGGCGTTGGCATGTTGCAGCGGCACCACCTCGACCTCCGTGGCCGAGGCCTGGTCGAGCCGTGCGATCAGTGCCTGAATGCGATCGACATTGGCGGCGCGATCGGCAATCAGCAACGTCGAGGAGGTCGGATGGGGCAACAACTGGGCCGACTGCGGCACCAGCGGCCGCAGCAGCTGGACCAACTCGGCCGGACTCAGGTGGTTGACCGGCACGATGCGGGTGACCAGCGCGTCGGGCGCACTGGAACCCGGAGCCGCCGGCGCATCCTGGCTGGCCAGCGCTTCGGGCACGATCTTGATGATGTTGCCGGCACCGACCGCGGCGAAGCCATTGACCCGAAGCACCGACAGGAACACGTCGTAGACCTCATCGGCATTCATCGGCCGGTTCGAGATGACGTTGACCTTGCCACTCACGCGCGGGTCGATGATGAAGTTGCGACCGGTGATCTCCGACACTGTCGCGATCAAGGACGTGATTTCCGCGTCGCGCAGGTTCAGGGTGTGGCCCACGCCACTGGCGGACACGTTCGAATCGGCCACATAGACCGGCGGCTGTTGCGCCTGCAGGCCGCTGGCGGCAGCCAGATACAGCACGATGGAGGCAAGCAGGCGCCAGGGCATGCGGGGCGATCGGTAGGTCATGGCGTTTGATCCAGGTTGATCGGTGGCAGGGCGAGTTCTTGTCCATCGCGGCGTACCGACAGGCGCACGCTGCGCGCATTCTGCAACTGGCGGGCGATCTCCGCACCCTTGCCTAGCGAATCGATGCGAATGCCGTTGACCTCGGTAACGATGTCATTGGGCTGCACACCGGCGCGGCTGAGCAGTTGCTGCTGGCTGCCGGCGTTCAGGCGCACGCCGACGAAGCGGCCGCTTTCGATCACCGGCAGGGCCGTTACCGAGCGCGCCAGCGCGGCCGGGTCGGCCAACGCCTGGGCCCGAACCGCCT
>JBGTIE010000798.1:0-2417 GCA_041745855.1 Lysobacterales bacterium
CAATCGTCCGGCAGCGCGAGCGCGGGCGATGGCGGCGGTGGCATCGTCGGCGAACTCGGCCGCCGAATAGCGCTCGAACGGCTCGCGCAGGTCGATCAGCTCGTGGGGGATGCGTGCCTGCAGCGCCGCATCCGGCTTGCCAGTGCCGAGGTCCAGACGCCGGTAGACCTGCGCCGAATCGACGCTGATCACGGTCAGTGGCAGGGTCTCGGCCAGCGCATAGGCGAGCGCCGACTTGCCGATCGCTGTCGGCCCCAGCAAGGCCAGGGCCTGCGGCGCGCGGATCATTCGAATTCGGGCTTCAGTCCCATCTCCCGGATCAGGCCGTGCGCGCCATCGACCGCGTCCATGACCCACAGCATGTAGCGCACGTCGACCTGGATGCTGCGGGTGATCTGCGGATTGAACAGCCAGCCGGAGCTGATCGACTCGTAATTGCCGTCGAAAGCCAACCCGACCAGCTCGGCGCGGTCGTTCAGCGTCGGTGATCCGGAATTGCCGCCGGTGATGTCGAGCGAGGCGACGAAATTGACTGGTACCGTGCCGAGCGTGCTGTCGCGGTAGGAACCCAGCTTGTCGGCGCGGATCGCGGCCAGCTGGCGCTCGGTGGCATCGAAGGGATCGACGCCGGTGTGCTTCTCGATCAATCCGTTGAGGCCGGTGCGGGCGGCATAGCTGACTGCATCGCGCGCCGAGTAACCCTCCACCTTGCCGTAAGTCACCCGCAGCGAGTTGTTCGCGTCCGGATAGACCGGCTCGCCCAGACTGCGCTTCCAGGCGATCAATGCGCGCATGAAGGCCGGCCGCAGCAGGTATTCCTCGCCCTTGTGGGCCTCGTCTTCGGCCTCCAGCCGCAGCACCGCCGGCATCAGCGCCACCGCCAGCTGCAGCGCACTGTCATCGCTCGCCTCGATCGCGCCGGCCTTGGCGCCGAACCAGCGCTTGCGAGTTTCCACGTCGCCCAGTTGTGTTCCGGCATAGAGGGCGTCGAGCTTGCCGGACAGATCGACTTCGCCGGCGCCGCGTCCCAACCACGCGTCGAGCTCGGCGATCCGCTGGCCTTCCGGCAACTGCAGGTAGCGCTGCAGCAGATCCTGCAGCAGGACCCGATCGACCGCGGCGTCGAAACGCCGATCGAGCTGGACCAGCCGCCCTTCGATCCGCACCTCGTCGCGCTGCTGATAGCCGTAGGTGCGCTGCTCATTCGGCTTGTTCCGCTCCAACGCGACCCGATACAGCGGGCCGGCAGCACTCATCAGACCGGTGCGCCAGAGGCTGCGCCAGATCAGGTCACGATCGCGTGTGGCGGTCTGGGCGTCGAGCAAGGCATCGAGTTGTTGATAGCGCTCGAAGTAGTCGCCCGCCTGGTCCGGATTGGCCTTCAGCCACGTCTCCAGCTCGGTCTGCAGACGCCGCTTCTCGGCCACCACATCGAGCCGCTTGAAGCCATCCAGATTGCCCTGGAAGTTCTTCACACCGTTGTTCAGCGAGGCCTTGGTGGAGGCGTACTTGATCGCCGCATCGGGTCGGCCGGCACTGGCCTGGTCGATCAGCGCGAGCTGCGCGCCATACAGATCGATCAGGGTCGGATAGCTCCACTCGATCGCCGCCGCCACCTCGCGCGCCAGTCGATAGCGGTTGGTCCGACCCGGATAGCCGGCGATCATGACGAAATCGCCTTCCTTGACGCCGCTGTCGGCCACCTTCAGATGACTCTTGGGCCGATACGGTACGTTCGACTCGGAATGGTCGGCCGGTTTGCCGTCCGGACCCACATAGGCGCGGAAGAAAGCGTAGTCGCCGGTGTGCCGCGGCCAGATCCAGTTGTCCACATCACCGCCGAACTTGCCGATCGCCTCGGCCGGTGCGTGCACCAGCCGGACGTCGCGGATCTCCATCTGGCGGACCAGATTGAAACTGGCGCCACCGTGGAAGACATAGACATCGCAACGCACACCGCCGTCCTTTTCGCATTCGGCGACGATCTGCTTGCTGCGCTGGTCGACCTGATCGAAGCGCGCCTTGCCGTCCGGCCGATCGGCGAGGCCAGCACTGATCCGCTCGCTCACGTCGCTGATCTGTTCGGTGACATAGATACGTTGCGTCGGGTCGGCCGGCAGCTCCTCGCCAATGGTTGTGGCCAGAAAACCGTCGGCAAGCAGATTTCGCTCGGCGGTGGAGTTGTACTGGATCGCGCCATAGGCACAGTGGTGGTTGGTCACCGCCAAGCCCATCGGCGAGACAAAGGACGCCGTGCAGAACCCCAGACCGACCACCGCATTCATTGGGTAATCAGTCAGTTCCGACAACTTCTTCGGGTCAATCCTTAATCCGGCGTCAGCCAGCGGTCCGGCCAGATCGGGTAATTGCCCCGGCTGCCACATGCCCTCCGCCGCGACCAGCGCACCGCCCGAACC
>JBGTIE010000799.1:0-14190 GCA_041745855.1 Lysobacterales bacterium
CGCCGGCGCCACGCCGACCACGCGGTGCGCCGCACCGTTAAGCACGATGTCGCGGCCGATCACGCCAGGATCGGCTCCGAAGCGGCGCTGCCACAAGGCATGCGACAGCACCACGACGCGCTCGCCGGAGAGTTCCTCCTCGTTGCCGAAATACCGTCCGCGTGCCGCCGGCAGCGCCAGTACGTCCCAGAACTCCGGCGTCACCCGGAAGCCGGCCAGGCGTTCGGCATCGCCGTGGCCAAGCAGCGTCGCCACCGTCGGCGTGAAGGCACCGAGTGCGCTGAACTGGGCACCGGTGCCATCGCGCCAGTCGGCGTAGACAAAGCGCGAGGCTGGTCCGGCGAACGGCGGTGCGAAACGGGTGACCCGCACGATCTGCTCCGCGTCGGGATAGGGTAGCGGGCGCAGCAACGATCCATTGACCACCGAGAAGATCGCCGACACGCTGCCGACGCCGAGCGTTATAGTGAGCACGGCGACGGCGAAGAAGCCCGGCTGGCGCAGCAGGCTGCGCAGCGCGAGGCGGAACTCGGTTATGAGAGTGTTCGCCATATTCAGTGCTCCCCTTTGATGCGCGACCGCTTTTTCGGCTTCGACCATTTCGATTCGTAGCCTCGACGAGCCATCCGCTTCTTCATTGGCGCAGATAAGGGGCTTGGTTCCCCGCTATCCTGGCGAACTCCTGGTCGCTCAGCGGGAGCCGCCGAAAGGCTTTCCAGGCATCAACGGGTGCCTCGTTTTGCGAGGAGCGATCCGATCCGAACAGGATCCGGCCGAGCCCTACCTCGCGGAAGCGCTCGGCAATCCTGGCCAGTTCGGCTTCCGAGCTTTCGGAGGTCACGGTGCTGGCGGCATCCATCCATAGATTGGCAGTACCGGGAGCGCCACGCTTGATCGCGTCTACGAGCACACCGAGTGCGTCATCAGCGTCCAGGCCCGGACCTGCTCCACCCATGTGTGCAATCTGCACCGGTACCGACTCGACAAGCGGCAGCACTTCCTGAACGAAGCGCTCCGCAGAGTCGGCGCCGCCGGTGCCGTTGTGCAGATGAATAATGACTGCTAGACGCGCCTCGTCGGCAGCCTGAAAAACGTTCTTCAGCTTCGCGAGGTGGGCAGGGTCATCAAAGTCGAATCGCGCATTTCCCAGATGCAACTTTATTCCAGGCACGCCCTCTTGCGCGCATCGGCTCAGTTCAGCGATCGCACTGTCCGCCAGTGGATTGATTCCGCAGATGGGCACCAGCCGTCCGCCTGATTCTTTTGCCTGCGCAGCGACCCATTCGTTCTCGGCGCGCGGGTCCTCGTGCTGATAGGCAAGCGAAAGAGCCACGCCCATCCGGATCCCTGCCGCGTCTAGTTCGCGCAGCAGGCGCGCGGCATCAACTGGCTGAGGCATCGGGGGCGCGTTTGCAGTGATGCCCTCGGCCGAAATTTTCCAACGCCCATCTGTTGATTTCACCAGATGCATGAAGAAGTTGGTCATTGGCCGCATCTGACCGGAGCTCGCCCGGTACATCCACGTGCCCGCGACGAAAGCCGCGCCTTCAGTCGGGCGGTATGAGTGTGGAACAAGCGTTACGTCGTCAGGTATCTGCTCGGCCGTTTCCAGCGCTTCCTCCCCTTGCAGCCAGGTCGGAAACAGCGCGTGCAGCACCAGCGGAGGTTGCTCGAAGAGGGCTGAAAACCGTTCCGGATCCTTGGCCAGCCGAACCCGATCCAGCAGTACGTTCTGGATAGCAGGCGGCACATCGACTTCCGGCAGCAGGGGCGGCACGAGAGTGGCAGCGGCGGTTGGGCTGACAAGGTGCATGTGGTGGTCCACCGCGGGCGGCCGCGCCTCGTCTGAAACCTGCCCAGCGATTGCCGGGGTCGCGCTCGCAAGGCAGATCGCGATCAGCAATCCATGTGGTCGATGCATTCCCTATCTCCTGGCGAGTGGACCATGTGGAGTGTCCGAGCGGGCGGCGACGTCGGAACAGCGCCGCACCCGTTCTCTGCAGGTTTTGTGCCATCGCCGCTATCGCATTCGCATCAGCAGCTTGCGAGCGATACGGCGGGGCCCTGTCCGCTGGTGGACAGCAGTTGGGCTCGTGCTGTCCGCTCTCACCAAACACAGGGCTGAGGGCTGAGGGCTGAGGGTCAGGAAGAGCAGGCGACATCGAGGTCGCCGGCGTTGTTGCGCGAATAAGCGCACCGACCCGGCGCGACTGGACTCTCACAAGCGGGTGCGATTCAAAGTGATGCAGAAGCCGCTCCCGTCAACGCCGTATTCTCTGCCGCCAGGGAGCTCACCTCGGGGTCGGGGTCGGAATCGGTATCGGAATCGATCCTTGCCCGGCGTATCCGACTGCTTCCTGGTGAACCTTGTAGCCACCCCGCCCTGCATTGTCAGTATCGCCACGATCCAATCGAGTCGGGGCCTTGCTATTGATAATCCGCGCTCCAGTCCCGTGGCTGCGTTTCCAGAAACAGGTCGAACACGTAATACATGAGTGCCAACGAGATTTCAGTATCCTGCAGGTTCGAGAGGATGACGACGCCCACACCCTGATCCGGAAGCAGGCCGACGGCGGAGCGTTGGCCAGTGATCCCTCCGCCATGTATCAGTGCCCGGTGGCCGCGGAAGTTGAGAGTAAACCAGCCCAAACCGTATCCGACCTGCTGATCCGCGACACCGCATAACGGCCCCCACGTCCCAGAGCCTCCGATGCGCGGGTCTGCGAGATCAGGAAGCCATACCTGCGCCGTTTGGATCTCGCGCAAGCGTTCTGCGCTCAACAGCCGGCTTCCTTCGTACATGCCGCCATTCAGATTCATCCGTAGCCAGGCTGTCATCTCCTTCGCGTTGGTGTGTATGGATCCAGCGGGCCCGATGTTCGACGAGTCGAAGTAGGGAATGGGCCGAATGGCGCCACGCCCGAAGAAGCGACGTGCGTGCGGAGTAGAGACGTTCTCGCGCTCGGCCAAGGGCAGATGGCTTGTCGTGCTGTCGATCATGCCCAGGGGGTGCATCAGGCGCCGCCGAATGAACTCGTCCCAGCTAAGTCCTGATGCGGCCTCAATGATTTCGCCCGCAATGACGTACATCACGTTGTTGTAGTGGAACTCTGTGCGCGCGGGTGCGACGGCCCGCAACTCTCCCGCCCGAAGGGCGACGTCGCTACGCGTGCCGCCGCGGTTGTACCAGAGTCGATGGTTCTCCTCATATCCGGTGCTGTGGCCCAGCAGATCACGAATACGCAGCTCGGCCGTCAGCTCGGGGTTGGCGACGCGGAAATTCGGCAGGTGGTCGATGACACGGTCGTCCAGCGAGAGGCGCCCGTCATCAGCCAACATCGCGAGCGCCACCGCCGTAAACGACTTGGTCGGCGACATCAGCCCAAACAGAGTACTGGTGTCCACGGCCTCGGATCGCCCGAGTTCGCGCACACCAAAGCCCTTGGCGAAGACCACGGAGTCGTCCTTTACTACTGCCATGGCCAGTCCGGGTACGTGCCAGGCGGCCATGGCCTTCTCGACGTATATAGTCAACTTGTCGAAATCCGCCGCAGTCGCTGTGCGCGGCGTCGCTGCTTCGCCTGTGCTCGGACATGGCATTTTCGTCGATGAGCAGGCAGGGACTGCGAGTGCCATGGCGAGCAGTGGAATGATCAATGGACCCATGAGTCTGGTGGCTTTGAGATGGATAGAATCAGACATCGTGTTGCCGTAGATGATGCGTAGTCGCATGTCCGATGGCACCTTTTCGTGACGTAAGCGGCCGTCGTCCGCGGAGCCTCTAAGCGTTGCCGACCGACTCACTCCAGCGTCCAACGACCTATGAGTTCATTGGTTTCTGCCATCTCGATTGTGGCCCAGTGCCGGCAAGCTATTGCCAACGCAATGCCTGCATTGGGTCGACTCTTGCTGCCCGCCAGGCTGGCAGCAGTGCTGCGACAAACGCGGCTATCCACAACAGGGCGACGCCGAGTGCGATCACGCTGGCGTGGCCATGCTCCAGCCCGAAAAGCTGCGCGCTCAGCAGGCGCAATGCAGCCCATGCACCGAACAGGCCAAGCGCGACGCCAGCGGCGACGGTTTTAGTACTGTCGCGCAGAATCCGCGTTCCAAGCGCCAGCGGGCTGGCGCCGATTGCCAACCTCAACCCGAATTCGCCGATGCGGCGCTGCTGCTCCAAGGCGGCCACTGCATAAACGCCGAGAGCTGCCAGCAGCAATGCAGAGCCGGCGAAGGCCCCGATGGTTCGTGCAAAAAAGCGTGCCGACCTTAGTTGTGTAGCAAGTTCGCCGCCCAAAGTGAATTGGCGAGTGATGCCTTCGCGCGGATCAAGCTGCCACAGCGAATCGGCGATTTGCTGATCAAGCCCCGGCAGAGACTTGGAGCTGCGCACAAGGAAGGTCATACCAATCCACGGATCACGTGCGTACGACAGCAACAGCTCTGGCGCTGGCGGCGCTCGCAGTCCGTCGTTACGGATGTCCTCCATCACGCCAACTACGCGGTATGGAACGCGCGGCCCGTTGCCCAGCGGCAGCTCCAACACACGGTTGAGGGCGGGCCCGTCACCAAAAAGACGACGCGCCAGTTCCCGATTGACCACCGCTACCGCCTCGCTGCCGGCCCGGTCGCCAGTCTCGATTCCACGCCCCGCAAGCATCGGGATGTCAAGTACGTCGAGATAGCCTGGGCTGACGCGACGTACACCAACTTGGTATGCCTCAGGCTGATCACTTTCGGGCAGCTTTACGTCTACGCTGAATCCCCCGATCAAGGACAGCGGTGCGACCGAAGTGATTGCTACTTCTTCCACGCCGGGCAAGGCTTGCAGTCGCTCAAGCAGTTGTTCACCAAATTGCCAGGCCTCGGCTGGGGCGGCATCGCGGAACATCTGCAGCGCGTGCACATTGTCGCTGCGAAACCCGGGGTTTACTTGCTGCAGCCGTACAAGACTCAGTAACAGGGCGCTGGCTGCGACGAGGCTGATGGTCGACAACGCCACGCCAAGTGCCGGCAGTGCACGTTTTTGGCGCTTGCTCCGCCCGGTCATGCCCTTGCCTCCACTGCGCATCACCTCGGCAGCCTCACCGTGGAGGCGAAGCGATCCGGCAGCCGCGGCAAGGAAGGGCAGCGTAAGGCTGATCAGCAGGGCAAAACCGAGCACGGATGGCGCAATAGTGATGGCGCCGGCACGCGGCACGCTGCCTTGGGCGAGGTCGCGTAGGAAATCGATTCCGGCCCAAGCCAATAGCAATCCGAACACGGCCGCTGCCAGGCCCAGCAGGCTGATCTCCAGCAGTAGAACCCGGAACACGCGCAGCCGACTCGCGCCCAGCGCCTGCACCAGTGCCTGTTCGTGGCGCTGCGCGACCTGCCGGGCGTCGACCAGGATCGCGACATTGGCGCAACCAATCAAAAGGACCAGCAGGGCCATTGCGAACGCTCCCCACAACACGCCGCCGCTCTTGCCGATGATCAGTTCGAGCAGCGGCATGGTGCGCAGCCGCCAGCCGTCTTCAAGACGGAACTGCTCGCGCAAGCCGGCGCTGATGGACTCGAGCGCGTCGCTGATGTCGCGACCCTCCGGCAGCAGCGCGACGCCACTCAGGAAGCGCGCATTCCAGTGCCAGGCCTGATCCGTCATGAACGCGCTGCGCGGATACGGTCGCCAGGCCGCGACGTCCGCCGAAGGCATGGCGAACTCTGGAGGCATCACGCCAACGACCTCAATCGGACCGCCAGAGGTGTCAATGCGCCGACCGATCGCGGCCGGATCACCGCCGAACTGGCGTTGCCATTCCGCGTGCGACAACACAGTGACCGCTGCCTCGGCCTCGTAATCGGCATTTCCAAACGGCCGACCGTGCAAGGGCTGTATGCCGAGCGCCGAGAAGAATCCCGGACCGACGTTGACAATCGTGATCTCTCGCGGCCGAGCCGCATCATCGAATACCGTGAGACCGCCCCAGCCGTAGTAACCGAACTGTTCAAATGGCGCGTCCCCCTCGGCGAGGCGCAGCGCTTCGGCTGGCGTGAGCCCGCCGCTGGCCTGCCGCTCGACGTTCTCGCTCCGCACGGCAACGACGCGATCGCCGCCGGGAAACGGCAGCCCCGCGAGTATCACGTTGTTGAGCACGCTGAACATCAGGAGGCTCAAGGCCATACCGAGCGCCAGCATTGTGATGGTCGCTGTAGTGAAGCCGGGTGCAGTGCCAAGTCGGCGGCAGGCGAAACGCAGGTCGGAGAGAAGTGCTCTCATCGTTGCTCCCGGTCTTGCTGAATTTGCAAAAATGGCGTTATTGCGCAGCGTGGAAATGTCCAAGCGGGTGGCGGTGTCCGGGCGCCGCAGCACCCGTTCTTTGCAGGTTTTGTGCCATCGCCGCTAACGCATTCGCATCAGCAGCTTGCAAGCGATACAGCCGGGCCCCTGTGCGCTGATGGACAGCAGTAGGCTCGTGTTGTCCGCTTTCAGCGGCGCCGCCACTAATAGGCTCGGCTACTTGAACCCGAACGCTAGGACTTCCTTCACGCTGCCCATCTCCAGATGGTCGGAGCCGCGGACGGTGTCGTTGGTCTGAATGAGCCGCGAAACATTCGCGGCGTGCGTCTTTGTCCTCGGAGCCGCGACCGGAAACTTGCACTTGCAGACCGCTGGTATCGGGGACTACTCAGCAACTATTTCCCAATCTGCCGCACTGCTCGTTCTCGAAGTGCATCGTCGCCTTTTGCTGAGTAACCCGCATTGCCTCCTCACCATTGCGGCGCATCGCCACCCACTCTTCACGACTATGGCAAACGCGCCTCGACTTCCGCGTCCCGGTAACCCGCGACGAACGGCAGAAGATTTCGCCATCCGGGGACTCTTCGCCATCACGGATCGCAGCGACCAGCGCACCCTCCACAGATTCATTGGAGGTGATACTCACCCTGGCTTCATTGCCGGCGATCCCTACCTTGGTGCTCCGGTCAACCGACGTGCAGCCGACCATTGCGGACACCAGAACGGCCAGTCCCAGTATGTGCTTCCATTTCATCAGTTCCCTCCTGGATCGATGCGGACCGGTTCAGTCCGGAGCCAGTGTGGCCGCTGCGTGAAGGTCCACAGGTATCAGATCTTGCGACCCGAAGTTGGTGCGCAAGATATGGGTCCAAGGCGGATCGTTGCTGAGGTCTAGGTGTCACTTCCAGGTCAGCGGCTGCAAAATCATCGATCCGTGTATCGAAATGGCCCTTTGTCTCACCCCTGGGCGCCGTGCGTCGTGCAGCCCACGATCGTGCGGGTTGCCTGATGCGCGGCGCCATGTTGCTGCCGGTTGGTTACGCCGTCGCCACGAAAGTGCCCATGGTTGCAGGCTTTCGCTCGCATTTCTGCGATGCTGGCACGCATGTTGCTCCGTACAGAAGGTGCACGGGTTCTTCCCCGATTCTGCCGCAGTGCCAGGCCTGCCCGGGCGCCATGGGCACATCGCCAGATGCACGGCACGATGATCGAATCGAGGTAGAACCCGGCCACCCTCCCCCACTCACGGAGCAGTCAATGAACGAAGACATCATCAAGGGCAAATGGAAGCAGATCACCGGTCGGTTGAAGACCCAATGGGGCAAGCTGACCGACGACGATCTGGACAACGCCGATGGTCACCGCGAGTACCTGGTCGGCAAGATCCAGGAACGTTACGGCGTTGCCAAGGACAAGGCGGAAGAGGAAGTGAAGCGCTTTGAGAGCGCGCTCTGACGCGGGCGATGCCTTAATGACAAAAGCGAGCACCGGCGCCCTTGCGCCGGTGCTCGCTAGACCCCTTGTCATGAACCCTCGTCATCGCGAGGGAGCCTAAGCGACCGCGGCGATCCAGCGCTCTGAACCACAAGTCAAAGCGGAAAACCTCTGGATCGCCGCGGTCGCAAGCTCCTTCGCGATGACGAGGGATCAAGGCCCGTGTGCACAACGGGCCGATAAAGGGGTCTCGCAATGGCGAATCAATGCAGGGCTTTTTCGATCGACTGCTTGATCGAAATGCGCCACTGTCAGGTACGCCGCTTGCAGCTTGCACACGCGCGTGATAACACCCTAGGGGTAGTTGCGATAGGAAGCTCACGCATGCGCGTCGCACTCGCGTTCCTCGCTCTGGCGGTCGCCTTGCTGGCAATTGCCGCCCCCGGCGAAATTGCAGATCAGCCGAAGGTCATGGTGCTGCAGATCGATGGCGGCATTGGGCCCGCAACGAATGACTATCTAAGCCGCGGGCTGCGACAGGCGGGGGATGCTGACGCCGCGGCAGTCGTGATCAAGATCGATACGCCCGGTGGCCTGGATGCGGCAACCCGCGACATCAACCAGGCGATTCTGGCTTCCAGGGTACCTACGATCTGCTGGGTCGCTCCGGAAGGTGCGCGCGCCGCCAGTGCCGGCACCTACATCCTGTATGCCTGCCACCTCGCGGCCATGTCGCCGGCGACTTCGCTCGGTGCCGCCACGCCGGTGTCGATGACCGCGCCTGGCGGCGCAGGCAAGGACGAGGGCAAGCCTGCTCGCACGCCTGCCAAAAGCAGCAAGAATGATGCGGATGATGAAGCCGACACCGAACAGGCGTCAGGCGACTCCGACGACACGCCTGATACGAGCACCGCGATGGAACGCAAGGTCGTCAACGACGCCGTCTCCTACATCCTCAGTCTGGCCGAACTGCGCGGCCGCAATGCCGAATTTGCCGAGGCCGCGGTGCGCCAGGCCAAGACCCTCACCGCCAGCCAGGCGCTGGAACAGGGAGTAATCGAAGTGCTGGCCTCCGATCTGGATGACCTGCTGGCACAGGCGGACGGGCGGATCGTCAAGTTGCTGGATGCCGACCACACGCTGGCGACGGCCGGGGCCGGCACCGAACAGATAGAACCGGACTGGCGCAATCGCCTGTTGAGCGTGATCACCGATCCGTCGGTGGCCTACATCCTGCTGCTGGTTGGTCTGTACGGGCTGGTGCTCGAAGGCTACAGCCCGGGTGCGATCCTGCCCGGTGTGGTCGGTGCGATCGCGCTGTTGCTGGCCCTGTACGCATTGCAGGTGTTGCCGGTGAATTACTCCGGCGTGTTGCTGATCGTGCTCGGCGTGGCCCTGTTGACGGCCGAGTTGATGGCGCCAAGCTTCGGCGTGCTCGGCATGGGCGGGATGGTTGCGCTGGTTGCCGGCTCCCTGCTGTTGTACGACACCGACGTGCCCGGCTTCGGCGTCCCGCTGCGGCTGATCATCGGCGTCGCAATCGCCAGCGGCCTGGCCTTCCTGGGCGTGCTCTACCTGGCCGTACGTGCGCGCGAACGGCCGGTCACCACCGGTATCCCGGAGTTGCTCAATCAACCGGCGACGGTCATCGACGGCTTTCCAGGCATGGGCCAGGTCCACACTCGCGGTGAACACTGGCAGGCTCACTGCCCTGAGGCCCTGCAGCCTGGTCAGCCGGTACAGGTGACTGCTGTCGATGGACTGGTCCTTCACGTCAAACCGCTAACCCCGCCCAAGGAGTAGGTGCCATGTTCGATCTGACGCTATGGATTCCGTTGTTGTTCGTCCTGGGTGGCCTGTTGTTCAGCGCCGTCAAGGTGATGCGCGAGTATGAACGCGCGGTGGTGTTCCAGCTCGGTCGCTTCTGGAAGGTCAAGGGGCCCGGGCTGATCGTCCTGATCCCGGTGGTCCAGACCATGGAACGGGTCGATCTGCGCACGATCGTCATGGACGTGCCCGAGCAGGACCTGATCTCCAAGGACAATGTCTCGGTCAAGGTCAATGCGGTGCTCTATTTCCGCGTGATCGACCCACAGAAGGCCATCATCAACGTCGAGCGCTATTACGACGCCACCAGCCAGTTGGCCCAGACCACGCTGCGGTCGGTCCTCGGCCAGCATGATCTGGACGAAATGCTATCCGAGCGCGACAAGCTCAACGATGACATCCAGCACATCCTCGATTCCCAGACCGACGCCTGGGGCATCAAGGTGGCGAACGTCGAGATCAAGCATGTCGACATCAACGAGACGATGATCCGCGCCATCGCCCGCCAGGCCGAAGCCGAGCGGCAACGCCGGGCCAAGGTCATCCATGCCGAGGGCGAGCAGCAGGCGGCCGAGAAGCTGGTAGAGGCGGCCAAGCTGCTGGGACAGGATCCACGCGCGATTCAGTTGCGCTATCTGCAGACCCTGACCGAGATCGCCGGCGAGAAAAACTCGACGATCGTCTTCCCGCTACCGATGGATCTGGTCGAGCCCATGCTGGCAAGGCTCAAGGGCTGAGCCGGGCGCGGTGCCCGAAGATCGCCGGGCTTCTTGCGCCGGCGAGATCTCTCATGTGCCCCGAAACAGCCTGCTGTACTCGAACGGGCGTACAACTCTTGCGGTCAGCAACCTCGCGTCCGGATGCAGCGGATTGATGAGCGCAGCTGGCTCTTCCGGCACGATGACCGACCCGCCAAACTGTGGCCAAGCGGTTTGGCATGCGTTCCTGCTTACTTGTAGTAACATAACTACACGCTGATCTTGTATGTGCGGGAGGTACAGAAATGACCATCACGACCTTATCCAGTCGGGAGCTAAACCAAGACGTTACCCGCGCCAAGAAGGCGGCGAAAGACGGTCCCGTGTTCATCACGGATCGCGGCAAGCCCGCGCATGTACTGCTGAGCATCGAGGAATACCGGCGACTTACAAAGCAACGTCGCAACATTGCCGATGCCTTGGCAATGCCGGGTACTGCGAACATCGAATTCGAGCCGCCGCGGGTGACCATCGGAACCCGCCCGGCTGACTTTTCATGATGTACGTCCTGGATACCAACGTGGTATCCGAATTGCGAAAGGTGCGGCTTGGCAAGGCTGACTCGCACGTCACGGCATGGTCTGAAAACGTCGATGCCGCCGACCTCTTTGTGTCGGCCATTACCATCATGGAGCTGGAACTGGGTGTCCTGCTGACCGAACGAAAGGACGCCAGCCAAGGGGCCATGCTGCGCGCTTGGCTCGACCAGCATGTATTGCCAGAGTTTTCCGCGCGAACGCTGCCGGTCGACACAGTAGTGGCGCAGCGTTGCGCCAGGCTGCATGCTCCCGACAAGCGCGGCGAACGTGACGCACTCATAGCCGCAACAGCTCTCGTGCATGGCATGACGGTTGTCACCCGAAACCGGGCTGACTTTCAACCTACCGGCGTGGCCGTCATCAACCCCTGGGAAACATCGCCATGAAGTCGCAGCCAGCATTTGGCAGGTAATTCCGACCGGTTGGCCATGAAGGCGCAACTGAGAACACCAGCCCCCGTTGAGCTGGGATCGGAATGCCCGAGGAAGAAGTCGCCGGCCGCCATCAATAAGGGGCCGGCAACGAACCTTCAGCGCGACTCGAAGCTCTGCGTCGCCGGAGTGCCGATATTGCCGCCCACGGTCGGCGCACTGGGCTTGCTCGATGGGGCGGACGGTGAGCCTGGATCCTCCCACCCATCGGGCGGCGGCGGGTCACGGCCTTCCATGATCGCGTCGATCTGGCTGGCGTCGATAGTCTCGTACTTCATCAGCGCGTCGGCCATCGAATGCAGCTTGTCCGTGTGCTCGACCAGGATGTCCTTGGCGATGCCGTAGCAGCGGTCGATCAGCGCTCGGACTTCCGCATCGATGCGCTTGGCAGTGTCGCCGGAGACGGTCTTGTGCTGGGTCACCGAACGACCCAGGAAGACTTCCTCTTCCTCATCGTTGTAGGCCAGCGGACCCATCACGTCGCTCAGACCCCAGCGCGTAACCATGTTCCTTGCCAGTTGGGTCGCGCGCATGATGTCGTTGGAGGCGCCGGTGGTGACCTTCTCGTGGCCGAAGATCAGTTCCTCGGCCAGGCGGCCGCCGTAGAGCGAGCAGATCTGGCTTTCCAGCCAGATCCGGCTGTGCGAATAGCGGTCCTGCTCTGGCAGGAACATCGTCACGCCCAGCGCCCGCCCGCGCGGAATGATCGATACCTTGTAGACCGGGTCGTGCTCGGGGACGACCCGCCCGACGATCGCATGGCCAGCCTCATGATAGGCGGTCAGCAGCTTCTCTTTTTCGTCCATGACCATGCTGCGGCGCTCGGCGCCCATCATGATCTTGTCCTTGGCCCGCTCGAAGTGGCTCATGCCCACTTCCTTGTGGTTCTCGCGCGCGGCGAACAATGCCGCCTCGTTCACCAGATTCGCCAGATCGGCACCCGAGAAGCCGGGCGTACCGCGGGCGATGAAATGCGGCTTGACGTCCTGACCCAGCGGCACCTTGCGCATATGCACCTTGAGGATCTGCTCGCGGCCACGCACATCGGGCAGCGGCACCACGACCTGGCGATCGAAACGACCAGGACGAAGCAGCGCCGGATCGAGCACGTCCGGGCGATTGGTCGCGGCGATGACGATGACGCCCTCGGTCCCTTCGAAACCGTCCATCTCGACCAGCAACTGGTTCAGCGTCTGCTCGCGCTCGTCGTGACCGCCACCCAGACCGGCGCCACGATGACGACCGACCGCGTCGATTTCGTCGATGAATATGATGCACGGGGCGTGCTTCTTGGCCTGCTCGAACATGTCGCGCACGCGTGATGCGCCGACGCCGACGAACATCTCGACGAAATCCGAACCTGAAATGGTGAAGAACGGCACCTTCGCCTCGCCGGCGATTGCCTTGGCCAACAGCGTCTTGCCGGTACCGGGCGAGCCCACCATCAGCACGCCACGCGGAATCCGGCCGCCCAGACGCTGGAACTTGCCAGGGTCGCGCAGAAATTCGACCAGTTCCTTCACATCATCCTTGGCCTCGTCCACACCGGCGACGTCGGCGAAGGTCACCCGGACCTGATCCTCGCCCTGCAACCGGGCACGGCTCTTGCCGAAACTCATCGCCCCGCGGCCGCCTCCACCACCCTGCATCTGGCGCATCATGAAAATCCAGAAACCGATCAGGATCAGCACCGGCAACAGGTTGAAGAACAGGCTGAGCATCGAGAAACCGGAATCGGGCGGCAGGATATCCACTTCCACGTTGCGCTCGACCAGCTTGTCCATCAACGTGTCACTCATCGGCGCGTAGACGGTGAATTGCTCGCCACCCTGGGCGGTGCCCTGGATCTCGCGCTTGGCCACGTTCACCCGGATCTTTTCGATCCGCTCGCGATCGATCATCTGGACGAACTGCGAGTACTTCATCGGCTGGGTAGCGGGAACGCCTGGCCCGAAGCCGCGGAAAACCGCAAGCAACACCATGGCAATCACGGTCCAAAGGAGAATGTTCTTCGCCAGATCGTTCACTTGGTTGCCTCTCGACTTGCGCGTCCGGATGACGCGCTTGCATTCAATGGGACAGGATGAAAAATACGTCTTAACCAAGAGAGCATACTAACAGCGGCCTGAAGCTTCCGTCTTTGCCACCTATGGCACTCCATGCAGCCCGTTCACTTAGGGTTGGGGGCCTTGCCGGCCCGGAAGTCGGTTGCCAGGGCATACATTTCCCGGCTCCGATCACGTGAGGCCTTCGGTTTGCGCAGGGTGACCTTGCCGAAGGCTGCCTTCAGTTCGCGCAGGTAAGCGTCGAAATCCTCGCCTTGAAAGAGCTTGATCAGCAGGCTGCCCTTGCGCACCAGATGATCCCTGGCGAAGGCCAGCACCAACTCGGCCAGATACATCGAACGCGCCTGATCGCTTGCTGCTACCCCGCTGATATTGGGGGCGATGTCGGACAAGACAAGGTCGACCGCCTGATCACCGAGGCAGGCCTGCAGTTGCTGCAGCACTGAGTCTTCGGTGAAATCCCCCTGCAGGATCTCGACGCCGGCGATGGCTTCGATCGGCAGGACGTCCAACGCGATTATCCGGCCCTTGCCCTTGAGCGCTGCCGCAACGATCTGCGACCACCCCCCCGGCGCCGCGCCCAGATCGACCACAACCATGCCCGGCCGCAACAAACGATCCTTCGCCAGCAACTCCTCCAGCTTGAAAGCCGCCCGCGAACGCAAGCCCTCCTTCTGCGCGCGCTGCACGTACGGATCGCTGAAGTGCTCGCGCAACCAACGTTGGCTGCTTGATGTCATGGGGGTTCCTTCGCTGCTCGGGCTTGTGCGCTTTCGCAGCGTAGGGCCCAGGGCCCAGGGCTCAGGGCCCAGAAGAGCAAAGGCGCGCTCCTGGTCTGGGCCCTGAGCCCTGGGC
>JBGTIE010000800.1:0-1724 GCA_041745855.1 Lysobacterales bacterium
CCTGCGCGCGCCCTGGGGCGGCGGCATTCGCGCGCCCGAGCACCATTCCGAGGCGAACGAGGCGCTGTTCGCGCACTTGCCGGGCTTGCGCGTGGTGATTCCTTCCTCGCCTTCGCGCGCCTACGGCTTGTTGCTGGCGGCGATCCGAGATCCGGACCCGGTGATCTGGTTCGAACCCAAGCGGATCTATCGGCAGTACAAGGAAGAGGTACCCGACGACGGCGAGGCGCTGCCGCTGGACGTCTGCTTCGTGCTGCGCGAAGGTCGCGACTGCACCCTGGTGACCTGGGGCGCGCAGGTCAAGGAATGCCTGGAGACCGCCGAAGCACTGGCCGCCGACGGCATCGAATGCGAAGTCATCGATGTGGCCACGCTCAAGCCACTCGATTTCGACACCATCCATGAATCGGTGCGCAAGACCGGCCGCTGCGTGATCGTCCACGAAGCCCCGCGCAGCGGCGGCGTCGGCGCCGAAATCGCCGCCCGCGTCGCCGAAGAAGCCTTGTTCGACCTGATTGCACCGGTCAAGCGCGTTACCGGCTACGACACCCCGATCCCGCTGTTCCGACTGGAAATGAACTATCTGCCGTCGGTGGCAAGGATCAGTGCGGGAGTGCGGGAGGTAATGCGGTATCGGTAGGGCTGAGGGCTGAGGGCTGAGGGATCAGGAAAGCAGGCAACATCGAGGTCGCCGGTGTTTGATGCGCGAATAAGCGCACCGACCCCGGGCGACTGGACTCCTACTTGATTGGTACCTTGCGAACGCGGGTAGGATGTCAAGGAGGTCCTCGAACCGCCGCTCAAGCATGAGGACTGATCAGGAAGCACACAGCTACTCGTCAAACCAACAATCGCCAGCCAAAAAAAAGGTCACTTCAACACAGCCAGCCTCCCCCCTTAGCCCCCGGCCCTGCTTTTCTGACCCCTCAGCCCTCAGCCCTCAGCCCTCTATTTCCACGCCAGCCTTTCAGAACCAGCCACGAGGTAACCCCCATGACCACCAAAACCTTCCGTCTCCCCGACCTCGGTGAAGGCTTGCCGGATGCTGAGATCGTGTCCTGGCATGTTGAAGTAGGTGCCGAGGTGGAACTGGATCAGCCGCTGGTCTCGATGGAGACGGCCAAGGCGGTGGTCGATGTGCCTTCGCCCTACAGTGGCAAGCTGGCAAAGCAATATGGCGGGCCGGGGGATGTGGTCGAGACCGGGCATCCGCTGGCCGATTTCGAACTCGGCGCCGGGCCGCAGCGCAGCGAGGCCGAGGACACTGGCCACAGTCACGGCGCGCATTCGGCGGCCGTCAGCGGCGCGCCGGAGGCCGCAAGTAGCAAGGAGGCTGAGGCGGCAGACGACGACGCAGCCACGCCCGAAGCGTCTGACGACACTGTAGACATGGATGTCGACGACAGCGAAAGCGCAGCAAAGGCGTCCGCGGATGCGGCATCCGACGATTCCGAGCAGGCCGAAGACCCGTCTGCAGACAAGGCCACCGTGGTCGGATCGGTCCAGTCCAGCAACCGGGTGGTCTCCGAGCGGGCGGTGGCGATGTTCGGCGTCAAGGCAGTGCCGGCAGTCCGCGCGCTGGCGAAGAAGCGGGCCGTCGATCTGGCCAAGGTCAAGGCAACCGGCGCCGACGGCACGGTCAGCCTGGCCGATGTGAAGAAAGCCGCGGCCGATGGCTCGGCCCGGATCGATCCTCCGACTGAGCCCAGCGGGGCGCCCGTTGA
>JBGTIE010000801.1:0-6192 GCA_041745855.1 Lysobacterales bacterium
CTTCATCCGCGCTCAGGTAAGTCACGACATCCACGCCCGCATGGCCTACGCCGGTGCCAGCCTCGCCCAGGCCGCGCAAGCGGTCCTAGATCGCGTCCGTCAAATGGGAGGCAGCGGCGGCCTGATCGCGATCGATCATGACGGCTACATTGCCCTGCCCTTCATCTCGCCCGGCATGTACCGCGCCTGGATGGCGGCCGATGGGGAGGTAAGGGTGGCGGTGTGGGTGGAAGAGCAGGGCTGAGGGTTGAGGGCTGAGGGGTCAGAAGAGCCGAGCCCAGGACCGGTAGGGGCTGCGGACTTGCGCGTAGGATGACGGTGAGGGAAACGAACCGCATCGTTGGGCGTTCATGCGGTTCGCACAGCGCCGACGTCCTGCGGCGCTTCGCCCTCGCTAGCTCCCTTGACCCTGAGCCGTGGGCCTTGGGCCCTGCTCTTGATGCGGTTCGTTCCTCTCACCGACATCCTACGCGCACGCCGCAACACTGCTCGGCCTTGGTGACCCCGAGCTTGAAAAAGGGGAGACAGTGAGCTTGAAAAATAGCCGGAAGAATCCGGAAGTGGGCGGAAGAGAACGGGCCGGTTGCAAAGACTTTGCGAATATGGAAACGCTCAAATCCGTCGCGGGCGACGTCAAACATCCGGGTCCAGGTAGGCCTGACTCAGGTCTCCGATCAACCGGCCATCTTCCTCGCTGAGCCCGATGAATGGCCTCGCGGGAAGCCCAGGGTGGTTGACCTTGCGGACGACGGTGGCGCCGAACGCGAGGGCCTTGCGGTTCTTGGGCAGGATCACGTAGGGCACCGTGCCCTGCTGGTGCCACCTCGCCTGCTTTGCCCCAGCCTGGATCTCCACCCAGTCCGGTCCTGAATCGGGTGCTATGTCGTCGCGCATGCGGCCGGTCAGGTTCAAGGGAGTGCGGCCGCTACCGTCCCGCAGTGGCACCCAGGGCACGCCGTCCGGGCCCACACCGTCTGCAAAACGCTGCTGAGTTGACTCGGTCAGCGCCTCACCGATGTCGTACATCAGGTCAGACAGGTCCAGGCCACGGCGCAGCAAAGCGCCAAACCACGCCTGGGCTTGGGCGTCGTCGACATCGATCGTCAGTGTCTTGTCGCTGGCCATGTTAGGAGCGCCCATCCAGGCCGACGTGATAGGACCACTCCGGCGGCGGGTCGCCCGGCACCGCATCCGGCGCCTGGTCGGGCTGGCGACGTTCCGCCTTCAGCCGTGCTGCGGACACGCCTGTCACCGAGCACCTGCAGCCCCAGCCGTTGGGCGGATAGTGGGTGCGCCACCAGGGATCGCTGGTAGGGATGATCAGGCCATCCCACGCCTTGTGCGCTTCGCGCGGATTGGCCACCGTGTTGTGCTGGTACTTCAGGTAAGGGAAACGCTGCACGGTATCCCACCTGCCGGCCATGTAAGCAGTGCGCAGGTTGGTGTGGTAGATCACCGACGTGCGCCATGCCCGGCGGGCCGGGGTCTCGCTGCCGGCGCCACCTGGCCAGCCGTACCGAGCGACGATCTCATCGAAGCGCTTGCGGAAGTCGGCGAGTGTCTCGCCGGCGCTGATCGCGGCATCCACCGCGCTGCGCAGATCGGACAGGACCGCGTCGCGGGTCACGCCGGCGACGGTGAACGAGCGAGCATGCTCCCCGTGCATGATGTCATCCCACCGCTGTGTCGGCAGGTTGAGCTTGCGCCGAAAGAAGCGCGAGGCTGACTCGAAATCGCGGAAACTGCCGCGGATCTCAGGCACTGTCGTCTCCCGCGTCTGCCATGCCAGCGACGCCGGCTACGGCCAGCGCGAGCTGGATCGCCTCCGCTAGCCGATCTGTTGGCATCGTGGGTGCCAGTGCAAGCAACCCATCGCGAATCTCCTCCAGTGACGTCGCCTGGTCCACCAGTTCGCGCACCCGATCGATCATCCCGCCGACTACTGGATCCGCAACGCGTGCGAGCATGTTTGCCAGCTGATCCTCACGGTTTGGCTGCGTCTTTGGCTGCAGCGCCGCGGCGAACTCCGCGACGCCCTTCGCGCCGAGCAACCGAGACACTTGCTCGGGAAGGATCGCCGGGAAGCCGGCCTCGATCAGTGCACGTGCGCGGCTTCGATCGAGCGCACCCGCCTCGACCTGCTGGATGATCTCGGCGAGAGACTTGATCTGTGCCCCGTTCAGCGCCGTCTGCTGCACCGACTCGGCCCCGGTCGCCTCCAATCCTGGCACGGCATTCGGCTCGCCTGGATCCAGACCAGGAATCAACCCAGCCGCGCTTGCTGGCACCTCAACCCATTCGCCACCGTACTTCGAAGTCACTTCCGCCAACGTCGGCTTGAAGCCAATGTTGAAGATCCGCTCGTCGCGCTCGGCTGCAGCGTTCAGGTCCTCGGACTGCTCCAGTACTCGGTAGACGCGTGGCGGGTCGGCGTCGGGGAAGTTCCAGCGGGTGAGCCAGGTGATGGGCCCGACGTTAAGCGACTCGCACACCAGGTCGGCATCCGCCTTGACGATGTCATCGCGCACGTCACTCTGCAGCTTCTCGTCGCCGAGCTTGCCCGGCGTGCCCTGGCTGCTTGCGATCTGGCCCAGGATGACCTTCGACAGCGTCTCATCCATCGTGTCGTGCAGGCCCTTGTAGTCCACCGTGCCGCCGCGGGTGGCCTCCAGCAGCGAAACTTCCATGCCTTTCGGGATAATGATGCCCGAGTCGCTCTGGATGGCCCGGACGGCCTGCAGCAGCTTGTCGCGTTCGGCCTGGGTCGACGCCTCATCGTATTTGCCCAGGCCGGTCGGCCCGGCGAACTTTTCGACGAACGACAGCCAGAACTTGATGCCGTTGCGCTTGAACAGCACCGGCCAGTAGCACCAGTGACCGAGCCCCAGGCCGTAGGGTTCGTCGTCGTGATCGGCGCCAGTGCAGAAGTTCCAGAACTTCTCGCGTGGCAGCTCGACGCCCTCCCACATGTGGCTGACGGTGAGCATGCGCAGCTCGCCTTCCGGCGTGAACCGGAAGCGGCGCCGGTTGCGTACCTTGATCGCGTTCCAGACGATCTGGCCGCCCTCCACGCCATACAGCAGCTCGGCGACGGCGTAGCCATAGAACACGCCAAACAGCATGCCGCCTGTGCGTGCATCGAAGCCGACGCGCTGCAACTGGGTTCGGATGAACTCGGCGGCTTTCTTGTCCGCTCGGCGCTCGCTCGCCGGCTCCACCGCCCACTCCGCGCTCGTGACCGCCAGCCGGCGCTGCTGGAAGTCGGCAAACACCTTCGGCTCACTGAGCACCTGCTCGTAGATCGCCAGGTCGCCACCGCCGCGATTGCGCAACACCTTGTCGGCCGGGATCAGCAGCGGACCGGTGTAGCCGCGCGTGATGTCCACACCGTCGGCCGTGCTGGCGATCTCGCGATCGCGGACCGGGCGCGGCAGGACGGTTGGATCACTCATCACATGTACCCCTGAAAGTCGTTGTGGCCCGCGACCGTGCCAAAGCCGTCATCGGTCAGTGCGGCCAGGCCGCCGTAGTTGCCAAAGTCACCGGCGGTGGCACGCGGACCGGTGGACTGGAACTCGATCGGCGCGGTCGGAGTGCTGGCCGCATGGACTCCGAGCGCCAACGCCCAGAACCGATCCGCATGCCCATCTGGCGTTCGCTCGGCCGTAAATCGAATGTTGCCGGCCGCGGTCGTCTGCTTCGTCACTGAGCGCAGATCAGCCCTCACGTGAGGATCGTAGGGCAGGCGCAGAGATCGGTCCTGCATACGCCCACGCACAGGGTAAGCCAGTGCTTCCTTGGTCTTTGGCGTGAAAGTCACGCACTCGACGCGGTCGGCACCGAAACGATGCACCGCGTCGTCACCCCAACCGATGCCCAGTCCGGTGTAGTCGAGGCACGTGCGCCGGCAGCGGGCGATCCACGGCCACAAGATGGCCTCTTGCGCGGGCTTCGGCATGTTCTGCAGGACCTCGATGTGCCGTGTGTACAGGACATCACCGAGGCGCTCCAGCACCCACAGCACGGTCAGGTCTCGTTTGCGGCCGATATCGATACCGGCGTACAACTCGCGACCCTCGATCAGCCGCCAGTCGATGTCCTGGCGGTACTCGCACGATGCGATCAAGTCGTACTCGAGGAACGCAACGTCGTCGTCGGCCGGCCGACACATGTATTCCTGCTGGAATGACTCTTCATCCACACAGCCCGAGCGAACGAAAGCGAAGTACGCCGCCTCATCCATCTCCTGGCGTTCGTCGTCGGCCGGAAACTTCTGCTGCAGTTTGTACAGAAGGCCCTCGTTGAGCGCGTCCTCAAGGGTGACGCGATGCAAGCTGATGCCTTTCGGGTTGTCACCCTCTCGCACCTCCCTGATCAGTTGATTGAAGAAGTTGTGCGATCCACGGTGCGTGCTGAACACTTCCAGTGAGCCACCCCAGGTGATGCCCGGGTAGGCGATGGACCACAACTTGCGCGGATCAGGGTGCAGCGCGAATTCGTCCAGTACTCGGCCGCCACGCTTGCCGGCCTGGGCGTCCGGGTTGCTCGACATGCTGTTGATACGGCGCTCGTTCGCGAAGCGCAGCGCATATGCACTCTGCTTCCTTTCCGGATCGACGACAACTTCGCCCATATCGGCCGCCGCAATCTCCAGGACTTCGGCCCAGAGCCTGCAATCCTCTATGAACAACCGAGCTTGCATCTCATCCCGAGAGCTCACCCACTGGTCGAAGCGCGCGCCCTTGCGCGCGGTGCGACGCACGCACGCATATGCGGTGGCCCAGGACCAACCGACCTGGCGCGCTTTCTCGCCGAGCTTCAGACGGGCGTTGTCGTTGATCCAGCGCGACTGCGACGGCAGAAATACTGCCTTCGGGTCTGCCGGAATGATGCGCGCGTTGCCCATCAGCCCACCACAACGCCCAGTCGCGCATCGATCTTCGCCATCGTTTCGGCGGACACGCCAGCTTCGGCCGCAATTTTGCGCACGTCTGCGGTCGCCGCTGCCAACTTCGTCCGAACTTCAGCCTGCCACTTGTTGCGCGTCACACTCGCCCTGGTAAGCGTGGCGATGTTCTTGGCGGCCTTGCTGTAGAGCGCGATGCGATCGGCTGCGCTGACCTCTTCGCTGTCGTCGGCCGCCGCTTCCTGGAACTCCAGCAGCGCCTCGAACAGGTCGGTCTGCACCAGGCTGATGATCGCGTTGCTGCGGTCGTCGGCTTCGTCGGGCGCCGCGGCGGAGATCATCTTGGCCGCTTCGGTGCTGGCGGTGATCGCTGCAAGCCGGCGCTTCAGGCGCTGGCCGCGCAGGCCCACGGCCGACTTGCCGATCTCATAGCCCTGCTCGGCCAGCCACTCGGACAATGCGACCGAGCCGCCGAAGGCGTTGGCCACGATGCGACGGTCCAGCTCGGCGCGGGTCTCGGGCGGCAGCAGGTCGATCTTGCTTGGCGGTGGCATGGTCAGCTCACCAGTACTTTTCGGGCCGGCCGATGCCGGGCGCGCAGTCGATCGTGTACTCCGCCATGTCGATGCCGTAGCGCGTCAGGTTGCCGCGCCAGGGCCCGCTCGGAGACTTCTCGATCGTGGCCAGCTTGCGCGCGTCCAGGTACTCCAGTTCGCGCCGCAGCTCGTGGTCGGTGGCGTCCTGGTAGACCCCGCGCACGGTGGCCAGCAGCACCTGCTCGTTCGCACCGTAAGGTCGCGCGTGATTCATTGCCAGCAGCAGGACCCACCGGATCTGCTCGCGCCGCGTCTTGTCCATATCAAGGTTCACGCCGTCTCCCCTGCAGCTGCAGCAATTCGAGCCGCGCCGAGAGCGAATCGAGCTTCGCCTCCAGCACCGTTTGCCCTCGGATATAGTCCTCACGCCTGACGTACAGTTCCGGCAGTTCCGCGCGCAGCTTCATCAGATCGCGCTCGACCACGCGCCACGCCTGGCTGTCGGCGGCCAGGATGCTGAAGCGGTCATCGATACGGCTCTGGAATTGACCGAGCAGCCAGCGCGCGATGCCGGTCAGTCCGGTGAGCATGCCCAGGCCGATGCCGATCAACCAGATCAGGTGAATGGGTTCCAGAATGAACGTCACAGTCGAACCTCCCCAAGTTGTCGCGCGGCCTCATGCGCGCAAGCGGCACAGCGGCCGGTGTAAGGCAGCGATTGGCGGCGCGCGGGCTCGATCTCGCCGCGGC
>JBGTIE010000802.1:0-2670 GCA_041745855.1 Lysobacterales bacterium
CGAGCTGGACGTGGCCAAGGAACTGCAGGCGATGGTGCTGCCGCACACGGCCGAGCTGTCCAGCGTGGTCGATCTGGACGTGGCCGCCTTCATGAGCCCGGCTGACGAGGTCGGTGGCGACTACTACGACTTCCTGCCGGCGCCCGGTGGACTGGTCAAGATCGGCATTGGCGACGTTTCCGGTCACGGCCTGCAGAGCGGCGTGGTGATGTTGATGGTGCAGACTGCGGTGCGTACGCTGTGGCTGAGCGGACTGCGCGATCGCGAGCAGTTCCTCGGTCTGGTCAACCGCCTGCTGTTCGAGAACATCCAGCGCCTGGACAGCCATCGCAGCATGACCCTGTCGCTGCTCGACTATCGGGGCGAAGGCCAGTTCTCGATCACCGGCCAGCACGAGGAAATGCTGATTCTGCGCAACAACGGCAAGGTCGAGCGGATGGACACGGTCGCGCTGGGCATGCCGCTGGCGCTGGATCTGGAGATCGAGCCCTTCCTCGATACGGTTGAGTTGGAGCTGGCGCCGGGCGAATGCCTGCTGCTGCATACCGACGGCATCACCGAGGCGGAGAATCCGGCGCGCGAGCTGTACGGTCTGGACCGCCTCGCCGCGATCGCGCTGGAGCACCGCGCACTGGGCGCCGATGCGATGGTGCAGGCGATCATTGCCGACGTCGAAGCCTTCATGGGCAGCCAGGTCGTCTTCGACGACATCACCTTGATGGTGATCAAGCGGCGCTGAGAGCGACTAGTGTGACCGTGCCGCAATCGTCCGCTTCAGGGCGCCGGGCAGCAATGCGGACAAGCGTCGATGCAGTTCGGTCTCGCGCTTGCTCCACCAGTTTGCCTCAGGCGTCAGCGCGATGGGTTGGAGGCGTCAATCCGGGCGCTGACCGGCGCTGGCGGGACGCAGCCAAACTGCTGCGCCCCGTGGTCGGGACTAACTCGACTGCGCTCCACCGTGGAGCGTGCATGACTCGATCATGCAGAAGGCGCCGGTTCCGTCGGGTTCCGCCGCGGTACCCACATGGATGTTGAGGAAGTATTCGGTGTTGCTGTTGAGCAGACAGGCCCATTGGGGGCCGCTGGCTGCCGGGGCAAAGGTCAGGTCGACCTGGCTGCTTACAGACTGCACGCAGTTCGGACCCACCCGCGCGGGGTCGAAGTCACCGGCCACGCGGGAGATGCTGGCCGCAAGTCCGAGTGTCTGGAACGAGGTGTAGATCAGGGCGCCGAGGTTCGATCCTCCGAAGTTTCCTGCGGGCGTCTGCAGGCGGATGCTCAGCACGCTTCCGCGAGCGACGGCGAGCGACTGCACGGACTGGAACGGTTGCGGGAAGGACTGGCCGTAGAGGTCGGTCCAGTCGAGGATCGGACCCTGTACCAGGCCCGGCGGCAGGCGGGACTCGAAGCCATCGGCATGGATCTCTTCGCCTCCGGTCGCGTCTGCCTGGGCAATCCCGCAAAGCGCGAGCAAGAACGCTCCCGCCGTCAGCACTATCGAAGGATTTTTCATGAGCTGCTCCTGTTGCAATGGGTCCGGGCGACCGCGCCGGACCGGCTCCGAACACTCGGACCCTGAACTTCAACGCGCAAATTGCAGTGGAAATCGATCACAGGGACTCTGGATACATGCTAGTGCGTCGTCAGGGCGAATAGTCGCTCTGTCCGATCCGAAGGGCGATCGCCCGCCGCATGTGTGCGGTCGGGCCGAGCTGAAAACACCGGCTGGCGGGTCGACCGTTGTTCGTTTAGCATGCGCGCCCTTGCGCCCGGGCTGGGTCGCCCGGACTGGATGACCTGGGCGGGCCGGGGCGCCAGGCAGTCGGGGAGCGACCAGGCGCACCGCCAGACTCGCCGGACTGCCGATCAGTCGATTCTGGCCCTCGCCGAATCGCCAGCCCCAGTGCCTCTGTACTCGTTGACGTGACCACTGTTCGTGCGGACCCCTCGGGGTCCGCTATTGCCCCTGCTGGAGATGCCGCTTGGCTACCGTGACATCCTCGACCTCAACCAGCTTTGAGCACTTCGTGCAAGCTTACCGGCAGCACGTCAGCAGTCTGCCCGGTCACACCGAGGTGGTGTACGTTCCGGCGACCCGATCGCTGCGCTATCGATTCGCCGGCAACGTGCATGGAGTCGATCTGGGCAAGGCTCACGCCGACTTCGTTGCCGACGGCCAGTCGCTGGATGCCTTCATCGAAGCCCGCTGCGGCTCGCTGCTGTCGCGTCAGCCGGCGCGTCCGCGCACCTTGGCAGAGGCTGCGCCGCGATTGCTGCCGATGGTCCGCGACCGCCGCTATCTCGACCTTGCCGTGCTGAAGGCGCAGGCCATGGCTCCCACCGCAAAGGTGCCGGCGTTGCCTTTCCGCGAACTGGCCGGCGAGCTGGTGGTGACGCTGGTGCTCGACTCCGAGAACGCGATCGCAACCGTTGCCGGGGCTGACCTGGCTGCCTGGGGTGTCGACTTCGATACCGCCTTCGACGTGGCCCTTGACACCCTGCGCCGCAGCGAGCGAGGCACGATGGAGGAACTGGCGCCCGGCCTGTTTGCCTTGCGAGGCAAGGATTCCTTTGCGGCCTCGCGGCTGCTGCTGCCCGAGCTGGTCTCCGATCTGCCGCTGCGCGGCGAGCCGGTGGCCAGCGTGCCGGCCTCCGAACTGTTGCTGCTGG
>JBGTIE010000803.1:0-3992 GCA_041745855.1 Lysobacterales bacterium
GGTCGAGCGCTGCCAGTGCCGCCAGCGCATCACTGTCGCCGCGCGTCTGCAGGTCCTCGGCCAGTCCCGCGCTGAGGCGGCTTTTCAGGGTTTCGCTCATGCCGGCGTACCGATCTCGGCCAGATGGCGGTCCTTGACCCAGCCATAGCCGTGCGCTTCCAGTTCCAGCGCCAACTGCTTGTCGCCGCTCTCGACGATGCGGCCGTCGGCGAGCACGTGAACGCGGTCGGGCACGATGTAATCGAGCAGGCGCTGGTAGTGGGTGATGACGACGAACGCGCGTTCGGCCGTGCGCAGCGCGTTGACGCCACCGGCGACGGTCTTCATCGCGTCGATATCCAGGCCCGAATCGGTCTCGTCGAGCACCGCCAGGGTGGGTTCGAGCACCGCCATCTGGAAGATCTCGTTGCGCTTTTTCTCGCCGCCGGAAAAGCCGACGTTGACCGCGCGCTGGAGCAGATCGTCCGGCAGATGCAGCACCTTGAGCTTTTCGCGCACCAGCCGCAGGAAGCTGGGGGCGTCCACCTCGGCGTCGCCGCGGGCCTTGCGCTGGGCATTAAGCGCGGCGCGCAGGAAGTAGGTGTTGTTCACGCCGGGCAGCTCGACCGGATACTGGAAGGCCAGAAAGACACCGGCCGCGGCGCGCTCTTCCGGCTCCAGCGCAAGCAGATCCTGGTCGCGGTAGCGCACGCTGCCTTCGACCACCGTGTAGCCCTCGCGGCCGGCCAGGATATGCGCCAGCGTGCTCTTGCCGGCCCCGTTCGGACCCATGATGGCGTGCACCTCACCGGCATTGACGGTCAGGTTCAGGCCCTTGAGCACCAGCGTGTCACCGGCTCGGACGTGCAGATTTTCGATCTGGAGCATGTTCATTCCTACTGTCATTCAAAGTGTAGCGACGGCCATCAGTTGTCGTCGCTGGGGCGGCCCTTGCTGACCGCGGCAGCCGCCTGCGCCGGATCGATGGTTTCACCCAGACGCTCCAGGTCGGCCAGATCACTGAGCCTGCCCGCCGCGCGCTTGTTCGCCTTCAAATCCTCCAGTCCGAGGAAGTCCAGCTCCAGGCCCTCGAACGGCACCTTGATCCGCTGTTGCCAGGCGCGGTCGAACTCCAGACCGGAAGCAAAATTCAGCAGGTCGACCCGGTTGGGCTCCCGGCCGAGCTGGAACATCTTGCGGCCCTCGGCCAGATCCAGCGCCTCGTCGGCGATTTCGGCGAATCCGAAGTCCACCAATGCCGCCCGCAGTCGTACCAGGTTGGCCGCGTCCTTTGCGACCCAGATGTCCAGATCCTTGGTGTAGCGCGGGTGACCGTGGACGGCCAGCGCATGCCCACCCGAAATCAGGAAGCGCACCTCATGCGACTGCAACAATCCGAGCAACTCTTTCAAGTCCGGGCTCATCGGGGCCTCTCCAGGCGTGGTACTCGCGGCGGATTTCCTCTACGGCGGCAAGCCGTTCGCCGGCTGGCCGGCTCATCCAGTAGCGAAAGGCCGCGTCATCGCAATCGATCTGTTCGGCCGCGACGACCCGGAACGATCTCCCGGCCGCGTCGTTGTCGCCTTCCGATGCGGCCAGCGCAGCCGCTTGTAGCGCGTCGCCCTGAACGCTCATCCCACCGCTCCCTCCAGACTCACCTCGAGCAGCTTCTTCGCCTCCACCGCGAACTCCATCGGCAGCTCGCGGAAGACCTGCTTGCAGAAGCCGTCAACGATCAGACTCACCGCGTCCTCTTCGCTGATTCCGCGTGCGCGGCAGTAGAACAGTTGGTCGTCGGAGATCTTCGAAGTGGTGGCCTCATGCTCGACGATCGCGGTCGGATTCTTGACCTCGATATACGGAAAGGTGTGGGCGCCGCACTGCTTGCCGATCAGCAGGCTGTCGCATTGGGTGTAGTTGCGCGCCCCGGTGGCGCCCTTCTCCATCTTGACCAGGCCGCGATAGGCGTTCTGGCCGCGACCTGCGGAGATACCCTTGGCGATGATCTTGCTCTTGCTGCGCGCGCCCAGGTGAATCATCTTGGTGCCGGTATCGGCCTGCTGGCAGTGATGGGTCAGTGCGACCGAATAGAACTCGCCCACCGTATCGTCGCCGCGCAGCACGCAGCTGGGATATTTCCAGGTGATTGCCGAACCGGTCTCGACCTGGGTCCAGCTGATCTTGGAGCGATGACCGCGACAGTCACCGCGCTTGGTGACGAAGTTGTAGATGCCGCCGACGCCGTTCTCGTCGCCCGGATACCAGTTCTGTACGGTCGAATACTTGATCTGCGCATCGTCCAGCGCGATCAGCTCGACCACCGCCGCATGCAGCTGGTTCTCGTCCCGCATCGGCGCGGTGCAGCCTTCCAGATAGCTCACCTGGGCGCCTTCCTCGACGATGATCAGGGTCCGCTCGAACTGGCCGGTGTCGCGCGCGTTGATGCGGAAATAGGTCGACAGCTCCATCGGACAACGCACGCCCTTGGGCACGAAGACGAAGCTGCCGTCGGTGAACACGGCCGAATTGAGCGCGGCGAAATAGTTGTCTCCGGTCGGCACCACCGAACCCAGATATTGGCGCACCAGCTCCGGATGCTCGCGCACGGCCTCGGAGAAGCTGCAGAAGATCACGCCGGCCTCGCGCAGTTCCTTCTGGAAGGTCGTGCCGACCGAGACCGAATCGAACACCACATCGACCGCCACACCGGCCAGCCGGGCGCGCTCATGCAGCGGCACGCCGAGTTTCTCGAAGGTCTCCAGCAGCTTCGGATCCACATCATCGAGTGACTTCGGGCGGTTCTTGCTCGGCGCGGCGAAGTAGCTGATCGCCTGGAAGTCGATCGGCGCAATGCGCAGATGGGCCCATTCCGGCGGGGTCATCGTCAGCCAGTGCCGATAGGCCTCCAGCCGCCATTCGGTGAGCCAGGCCGGCTCGCCCTTCTTGGCCGAAATCAGCTTGATCACTTCCTCGTTCAGACCCGGCGGCACGATGTCCGACTCGATGTCGGTGATGAAGCCGGCCTCGTAGCGCCGGCGCAGATGCGCGGCGATCGCCTCGGGGGTCTCGAGCGTGGGCGGCAGGACCTCGGGGGTGTCCAGAACGGCACTCATGCTTCACACTCCACCTGCAGGGTGGCCGGCAGCGCGCGAGGCCGCTCGACCGTGATCTTGGGGGTCCATCCCGGACCGGGCGCCACCATGTCCAGCAAAGTCACCGAACGCAGCGCGGACTCGATTGCCAGGCCAATCTTGCGCCAGTTGCCGCGCACCTGGCAGTGCGACTCATGATGACAGTGACCCCCGTGTACGCCGCATTCAGTCATTGCGAAGGGCCCGTCGATGGCAGCGATGATGTCGCCCACGCTGATCTGCTCGGGCGATCGCAGCAATCGATAGCCGCCACGTGCACCGCGCACCGAACTCAGCAACCCGGCCTTGCCCAGCAGCTTGAGCAACTTGGCCACCGTCGGCTGCTCCAGCCGGGTGATTTCGGCTATTTCGCTCGCCCCGCGCAGCCTGGACGGCTCTTCGGCCATCAGCGTCATCACCACGGTGGCGTAGTCGGTCAATCGGTTGAGTCGGAACACAGGCCAGCCCGGATCGCTAAATAGGACTGGAATGGTACCTTATCGCGGTGTTGCGCTCAAGCTGGTGCTCGGACCTGCCGGGCCCGGATCCAAGGGCCCAGGGCTCAGGGCCCAGGGCCCAGGGCCCAGCAGTCAAGAGCCGGCTCTCCGATTTGCCGCCCTCAATCCTCGAACCCGTCTTCGAAGATCATCGGCCCACCCGAGCAGCGCAGGGTCCATTGACGATTGACCGGTGCGGCGCCGCCGCGCGTCTCGGGGCAGCTCAGGGAGGCATTGGTCGGCTGTTCCTGCGGCACGCAGGCCGGCAGGACCAGGTTCTGCGGCGTGGTTGTGGCGCCGACGAAGCTGAGCTGGCCGATGCTGGTGGTGGGGAATGCGGCGCCACCGCCGCTGATGTTGCAGGCGCCGACAGTCGTTGTGGCCG
>JBGTIE010000804.1:0-2574 GCA_041745855.1 Lysobacterales bacterium
GGTCAGTCGCAGCGACTGCTCCGGCCGCAGCGCGGCAGCCAGCGACTGTGTCAGTTGGTCCGTCCGATCGGCCAGCGCGCGCGGGCTATTCAAAGCTGAAGATGGCATCCAGGCGAGTGTAGAGGCGGGCCAGCTCATGCGTCATCAGGGCGAAACGTGCGTCCAGTTCGGCCGCCGCATCGGCACGGTCGCTGTCGAGCTTCTCCAGCACCAGGTCAAGGAACTTCAGCTTGCGCACCTTGAGTTGCGCGTCCAGTACCAGGCTGATCCGCTGATCGAAGACCAACCCCAGCCGCGCGACCGTCTTGCCGCTCTTGAGGTGCTCTCGGATCTCGTCGGTCTCCAGATCCTGGCCACGCGCGCTGATGATGCTGTGGGTGTCGGCCGGATCACGCAGCTCGCACTCCTCGCCCAGCTCGAAATCCGCCGGCAATGGCTCGCTGCCGTTGAGCCACGCGGTCAGCAGCACGCCCGGATCGTTCTGCGTCGCCAGCGGAACAGCCGGAAAGCTGCCCAGCGCCTCGCGCAACTCGTGCGCCACCGCCTCGGCGGTCTTGTCACTGCTGCTGTCTACTGCCAGCAGGCGCCTGGCCCGGTCCAGATAGGCCGAGGTGCTCGAGCGCACCACGAAAGCCTTCGGTAGCAGCTCGGTCAGCACATTCTCGGCCAGCTCACGGCGCCGCCGCTTGCCTGGGGGACGGCCACTCTCGGCCTCGATCTCGGCGATCTGCTCAGCCACTCGCTCATTCACCACGGCCGGCGGCAATACCCGCTTCTCCTGCCCCAGCGCCAGCAGTTCATAACCGGCCAGGCCGTGCAGCAGGTTCTCCTGCTGTGGCCCGAATGGCGACACAAAGCCCATCGAGAAGGCCTCCAGCGGCCCGCAATCCGGCCGTCGCCGGGTCTCCATCGCCTGCGCCAGTTCGTCGGCCGCGGGCAGCGCCTGCGCATCCCAGCGCAACAGCGTCAGGTTCTTGAACCACATCGTCGGATACCTCGGGGAGGAGATGAAGAGGGGGCGGAAGGGTAGCGTGGATCGGGGGGCCGCGGGGCCCGAGGTTCGAGTCGGAGTGCGGTTGTGAGGAAGTCGCACGCATTCGAGGGCCCAGGGCTCAGGTCCCAGGGCCCAGAAGGTCAAGAGCCGCCGTGACTGCTCTGTGCTTCCAACTGGGCCCTGTGCCCTGGGCCCTGGGCCCTAAAAACCAGCACCACGCTCAGGGCCCAGAAGGTCAAGAGCTGCCTCGACTGCTCGGTGCTTCCAACTGGGCCCTGGGCCCTGTGCCCTGGGCCCTAAAAACCAGGACCACAAAAACCCTCTAAGCTGCAAGCTAACCTCGCACTACTCGACGCCAGGGTCGTCACGCAAGCACCCCCTCCACCGGCACGACCTTGCCCAGCAACCAGTCGCTGGCGGTCGGTGATTCGACATTTTCCGACCGTCCCAGACCAACAAAATCGAACAGTTCGCGGTCGGCCATCTGGGATGGGCGGATGTTCTGCATGGCACGGAAGACGTTTTCGATCCGGCCAGGATGGCGCCGTTCCCAGTCCTGCAGCATCGCACTGATTGCCTGCCGCTGCAGGTTGTCCTGTGAGCCGCACAGATTGCAGGGCATGATCGGGTAGCCGGCGGCCGCGGCGTGCTCGATCAGGTCGGCCTCGCTGACGTAGGCCAGCGGGCGGATCACGATGTTGCGACCATCGTCGGACTGTAGCTTCGGCGGCATCGCTGCAATCCGGCTGCCGTGGAACATGTTCAGGAACAGGGTCTGGACGATGTCGTCGCGATGATGACCCAGCGCGATCTTGTTGAAGCCGTGCTGCTCGGCGAAGGCATACAGCGCGCCGCGGCGCAGCCGTGAGCACAGCCCGCAAAAGGTCTTGCCCTCCGGCACGACCCGCTGCACCACGCTGTAGGTGTCCTGCTCCAGGATGTGGTATTCGATCCCCAGCGCGTTTAGATAGGCCGGCAGTACGGTCGGATCATAGCCGGGCTGCTTCTGGTCCAGATGCACCGCGACCAGTTCGAAGGACACCGGCGCCTTGGCCTGCAGCGCGCGCAGGATCTCGAGCATCGCGTAGCTGTCCTTGCCGCCGGACAGGCACACCATGACCCGATCGCCATGCTCGATCATCGCGTAATCGGCGATCGCCTGACCCACCAGCCGGCGCAAGCGCTTGGCGCGCTTGTCGTGTTCGCGTTCGGAAGGGCGAGGATCGGCGGGCATGGGCTTGGTGGTGGTCGGGGGAAGGGGCGGCAGTTTAGCTCGGATGACCAAAGGGAACCGTCAAGTCACGAGACCAGGGGCAAACTGTGGCTCGGAATTTCTTTGGGTTTCAGGGCCCAGGGCCCAGGGCTCAGGGCCCAGCAAAATCAAGAGCCGCATCACTCGGGATAATTGAGGCGAATTCGAAGCCAATCCATCATTGGCCCCCGCCTGCGCTCAAACGCGGCCCGGAGCCGCTCTGGACCTGCTGGGCCCTGTGCCCTGAGCCCTGGGCCCTTAAAAACGGTGGACTCCGCCGCAGCACTCCAGGCATCCCGCAGCTACGGCAGCGCGCCTAGGCATCCAG
>JBGTIE010000805.1:0-1782 GCA_041745855.1 Lysobacterales bacterium
AACTGGCCGCCGTACTCGACATGGTAGCCGGCCGGCAGAGCGACATTGCGCTCGATCCTGGCGCGCGCTTCGTCGACCACGCCAGTCAGGTCACGGCCGGCGACGTTGGCCATCACGACGATCCGTCGCTGCACGTTCTCGCGACCGATCTGGTTCGGGCCGCGACTGCGTTCAACCCTTGCTATGGCGGCCAGCGGGACAAGCGCGCCCTGCGGCGTGGCGACCTGCAGGGCCTGCATGGTCTCCACGCTGGCGCGGGCCGAATCAGGCAAGCGCACGACGACCTCGATGCTGGCATCGCCTTCGAGCACGCGCGAGACCGTGCTGCCGAAAAACGCCGTTTCGATCATGTGACTGGCCTGGCGCACGCTCAGGCCGTAGCGCGCCAGTGCACCGCGGTCGAAGTTGACGGTCACGAAGGGCAGTTCGGACTGCTGCTCCAGATTGACGTCGACCGCACCCGGAACCGCCTTCACCAGTTCCTCGATCTGCAGGCCGAGTCGGCGCAGTTCGTAGAGGTCCTTGCCAAACAGCTTGATCGCGATGTTGGCGCGGGTGCCGGAGAGCATGTGATCGATCCGATGCGAGATCGGCTGGC
Source organism: Lysobacterales bacterium (assembly GCA_041745855.1). GTDB lineage: Bacteria > Pseudomonadota > Gammaproteobacteria > Xanthomonadales > SZUA-5 > JAWLAT01. The sequence continues at coordinate 599 of JBGTIE010000805.1, forward strand.
CGATCACGACCTGGACACCGGCGATGCCGGAGAACTCGCCACGCAGGTGCGCCAGCAGCGCATCCTTTGCGCGCTCGCCCATCACCAGCGTGACCTCGATCTCGGAGGCGTAGATCTCCTGCGCGTGCGGATCGAGTTCGGCCCGGTGCGGCGCCCGGTGGCGACGACCTCGGGCTGGGCGAGCAGGATCTGCTCGACCCGACCGGCCAGCGCATCGGACTGGTCGAGCGAGGTGCCCGGCAGGGTGGTCACGTTGATCGTCAGGCTGCCTTCGTTGAAGTCGGGCAGAAACGCCCGGCCGGCCCCGAGCAGCGCCACCAGCGTCAGCACGGTGCCAATCAGCGACGCGATGCCGATACTGCGCCAGCGCGCGATCGTGGCGCTAAACAGCGGCCGGTAGCGGGCCTTGAACCAGCGTGACAGCCCCGATTCGCGCGCTTCGCGCACGATCCTCGAGCGCGGCAGCAGCAGGCTGCACAGCACCGGCGTCACGGTCACCGCGACCACCAGCGAAGCCAGCAGCGAGACCACGTAGGCAAAGCCCAGCGGCTGCATCAGGCGGCCTTCCACGCCGCTGAGGAAGAAGATCGGCAGGAAAACCAGCACGATGATGATGGTGGCGAATACCACCGACCGCTGGATCTCGCGGGTGGCGGCAAACACCAGGTCGATCACCCCACGCCGGTCCGCTTCAGCCAGCAGGGCGTCCTCGCGTAGCCGACGGACGGTGTTCTCGACCACGATGATCGCGTCATCCACCAGCGCGCCCAGTGCGATCGCCATGCCGCCCAGGGTCATGGTGTTGATACCGATGCCGGCGGCTTTCATCGCCAGCACCGCCACTACCAGCGACAACGGGATCGCCAGCAGGGTGATGCCGGTGGCGCGGGCGCTGAGCAGGAAGGCGAATACGATTGCGATCACCAGCAACATGCCTTCGATGATGGCGCGGCCGAGGTTGCCGATCCCCACTTCGATGAAGTCCGATTGCCGAAACAGGTTGGCGCTGATGGTCATGCCGACGGGCAGCGTGGACTGGATGTCCGCCAGTACGCGGTCGATCGCGCCGGTCAGCGCCAGCGTGTTGGCGCCGGGCTGCTTCTGGATCCCAATGACCACCGCGGGCTGCCCGTCGAAGGCCGCGGTACCTCGCGTGGGGGCGGCACCGATGATGACCTGGGCCA
>JBGTIE010000806.1:0-5528 GCA_041745855.1 Lysobacterales bacterium
CGGCGCAGGTTGGCGACCGTGTAGCGATCCGGCCGCAGCGAGGCCTTCAGTTCATCCCAGCGTATCGGTACCGCCACCGGCGCGCCCGGTCTGGCGCGGGTCGAATAGCTGGCGACCGCGGTCGCGCCCCGCCCGTTGCGCAGATAGTCGATGAAGATCTTGCCCCGCCGCTGCGACTTGGCCAGCACGGTTGTCAACCGCGACGGTGCGTCGGCCGCATGGCGTTCGGAAACCGCCTTTGCGAAGGCCTTGACGCCGGCCCAGCCGGTTGTCGGCTGCAGCGGCACGACCACGTGCAGGCCCTTGCCGCCGGTCGTGCGCACGAACGCATTGAAACCGAGCCCCTCTACCCGTTCGCGCAGTTCTCGCGTGAGCGTGAGCAGCTCCTGCCACGACACCCCGGGCGATGGATCGAGATCGAACACCATCAGGTCCGGGTGTTCCGGATCGGTGATCTGGCTGCCGAAAGGATGAAACTCGAGCACTCCGGACTGCACCAGCGCGATCACATGCGCAATCGACTGCACATAGGCATAGGATTTGACGCCCGTGCTCTGCCTGAATCCCTGCCGCGGCACGTTCGGGGCCTGCTTCGCAAGCAAATGCTTCTGGTAGAAGCAGGCCTGCCCGCTTCCGTCCGGGCAGCGCACCAGCGACAGCAATCGATTGGCCAGCAGCGGCAACAACCAGTCCTGGATGTCGGCGTAGAAGTGGGCGATATCGAGCTTGGTCAGGCCCGCATCCGGGTAGACCACCCGCTCTGGATGGGTAATCCGGATTCCCTCGACCACATCGGTCTGCTCCGGCCGGCGCTTGGCGCGGGGTTCGGCGGGACCAGGTGCGCTGACTTCTGCCACAGGCATGGCGACTTCCTTGCCATCGCGGTCCTCGCGCACACCGCGAAAGCTCGGATGACGCAGACGGCCATCCTGGGTGCGTTCACTGAACGCGACGTCAACCACCAACGTCGGCACCACCCAGGTGGCGCCGCGCGCATGTGGAACCGGGTCGGCAAAGGGCGATTTCTTCTGGCTGGACTTGCTCAGCTCGGCATGCAGCTTCTTGAGCTGTCGGTCGCTGAAGCCGGTGCCGACGCGGCCCTGATAGTGCAGCGCCGAGCCGTCCCAACTCCCCAACAGCAAGGCACCGAAGCCCTTGCGCGCGCCGGACGGCCGGGTGTATCCGCCGACGACGAACTCGTCGTCCTGTGAGCACTTGATCTTCAGCCAGGTCTTGCTGCGCCGGCTGCTGTAAACCGAATCGGCCCGCTTGGCGATGCTGCCTTCAAGCCCGAGTTGGCAGGTCTGATCGAAGAATTCCCGCCCATGTCCGCTGACATGATCGGAATACTGGATCGCCGACCCGGTCACGGCCAGGCCGCTCTGCTGGAGCAGCCGGCGCAACGCCGCCTTGCGATCGAGCAGCGTTGCGGCGGTCAGGTCAAAGCCATCCAGATACATCAGGTCGAAAAGCTGCAGGACCAGGGAGCCGGTGTCCTTCGCGCCGACCAGGGCTTGCAATTCACCGAAGCTGGACGCGCCGGTGTCTGCGATGGCGACCATCTCGCCGTCGAGTATCGCCTGCGTCGCGGCGAGCGTTGCCAGCTGCCTGACCTGCGCCGGAAAGCGTGCTGTCCAGTCGTGGCCGTTGCGCGTGCGCAACCGAAGCTTGCCGGCAGCGGCATGCACGATCATCCGGTAGCCGTCGAACTTGATTTCGTGGACCCAGGCGTCACTCGCCGGCGCAAGCTCCGCCTGGGTCGGGAGCTGCGGTGCGAGTGTTTCGGGCAAGGCCCGGCGTCGTGCGCCTGGAATCTCCGCCGGCACGACCGGAGCGCCAACGGCCATCGCCAGCGCCGACTGGTCGAACGCGGCGCCCCGGGCGATTTCCGACATGCTGCGACCGCTGTGGATGCTGCGGTCATGCGCCTGCGCGGCGCTGACGTCATCATTACCACGCTTGATGAAAAGCCAGTTGTTCGCCCGCTTGCCGGGCTTGGGGTTGCTGCGCACCAATGTCCACGCGCCCTGCAACTTGCGGCCTTCGATCCTCAAGTCGATGCGGTCGGAATCGTGCTTGCCGGACACGAACCAGCTGCCGGCATCCCACAGCATCACCGTACCGCCGCCGTACTGGCCCTTCGGGATCGTGCCTTCGAAGTCGCCGTACTCGATCGGATGATCCTCGACCTCGACTGCCAGGCGCTTCTCGCCGCGCTTCAGGCTCGGCCCCTTCGGCAAGGCCCAACTGCGCAGCACGCCCGCTTCCTCCAGGCGCAGATCAAAGTGATCGTGACTGGCCGCGTGCTTGTGCATCACATAGCGCTGGCCTGAAACAGACAGCGTCGCGGCACCGCTCGGCTCTGCCGTGTGGTCGAAGTCGCGCTTGCGGCGATAGGCACTCAAGGCGCTGCGAGCGGCGATGGTCATGATTGCAAACCCGGTCTGCGGTCTCGCGAAGCCGCCTTACGGCTTCGCCAGTATTCCTTCCGTTATGGTACGGATGATCCGCACCTGGCCTGAAAGCTTCGGTGCGCTGACCAACAAACGCTGTGGTAGGCCCGAAACCTGTTCACTCGCGCCCTGGCCAGGGGGCCTGCCCACGGTGTGTCGCCGCACAGAGGATTCTCGCCAGCGGCGTGACAATGACAGCGGCAGGTCTCCATCCTTTTCGCCGACAGGACCAGTAGATGTTCTTCAGTGGTTGGGACAGCCTGCTCCGGACTCTGGTCGTCGGGGTGTTGGCCTACATTGCGATCGTCGTTTTCCTGCGCGTGTCGGGAAAGCGCACGCTGTCGAAGATGAACGCCTTCGACCTGATCGTTACCGTCGCCCTCGGCTCAACTCTGGCGACGATCCTGCTGGCCAAGGATGTCGCATTGGCCGAAGGAGCCCTGGCCTTCGCCCTGCTTATCGGCCTGCAGTACGTCGTCACCTGGTCCAGCGTGCGGCTACCGTGGGTGCGACGGTTGGTAACCGGGGAGCCACTGATGCTCCTTTGCAACGGCGCGTTCCTGCCAGCGGCGATGCGCCGGGCGCGGGTGACCGAAGACGACATACGGTCGGCAGTCCGCACGGCCGGAGTCGATTCCCTGAACGAGATACACGCGGTCATCCTGGAGACTGATGGCTCGTTCAGCGTCATCCAGCCGGGCGAAGGCGGAAGCGGCTCCAGTCTTGTCGGCGTCAAGGGGCCGAAATCCAGCCAGGAAATTTCATGAATGTGCGTAGCGAAGCCGCCGAGGGTCAGAATGCCCGCTCGACTTCGCGCATGCCAATGTCGGACGGGCGCCGGAAAGCACTGGCAACTTCATCGCTGTCACGCTCCGGGACGGCGAGGGCGTCAAACAGCTCCCGCCAAGGTCGCACCTTGAATACGAGTTCCTCAATCAGACGCGCCGCGGCGCGCCGAGGCAGCCCGAAGCGACCGGCGGATGCTAGGGCATTGTCCAACCGCGCTATTCGCCCCTGCGGGCCCACTCCAAGATGGAGAAAGCGCTCGGTAGCAATCTGCGGTGACGGCACGACGTCGTAGAGGGGGCTCAGGCGCCAGCCGCGGCCAGCCCGGTCGTAGAGGAACGCATGATTGCGCAGGTGATCGTCATTGTTGGACACGAGGATGTTGAAGACCAAACGTTTGTACAATTCGACACGATCGCGTTCGACGTACTCCGCTGCCCCGCGCGCGCTGATCACATCAGCGATCGCGCCGTAGCTCTGGCTTGGGGATTCCATCTCTGGTACGCCAAGCATGGTCAGCGCCGAGACCATGTGGCGGCGCGCCAGTCCACCCGTTGCGGGCTCGCGATCGAAACGTTCGATCAGCATCGCCGAGCGCCCAGCGTCGAGCTGCGCCAATCGAGTTTCAGGAACATCCATGCCCGCCTGGCGTGCCAGTTCGAGCGTTGCCCTCTCCACCACCGGCACATTGAAGCGGGTATCCGACCGCGAAGGGAACTTCGCCACGAACTGCCGACCGTCGGCATTGATGACTGCCTTCGGTCGCATGCCGCCCAAGGTCGGCGCACCTTCGAAGTAGGGGGCCAGGCGCGCGGGTATTGCTTCGCCCGCCTCGATCCGGTCGACCGCTTCGATGAGGTACGACAGGTCGATGGTCGTGAGCAGGGTCGCGCTCCGCGGTGGGCTGTCAGGGTCAGTCCGAATGTCGAGCGCACCGGATCGGTCGGATCCGGCGTGGTCGAGGTAGTCGACTTCTGGCAAGGGACCTGGGCGGCGCAGCCGGTTCTCGATCACAAGGCGGCCCCACGCGTCCGGTGCCGCATCCCGGATCGCGCCGAACAGCGCAAGTTCGTTCGCGGGCGTGCGTGCCACCATCGACTCATCAGCGCGGGGAAGCGACACAGGGTCAATGTCCAACGCTTCAGTCCGCTCAAGATAGCGCCGACCATACTTGAAGCGAGATGTCACCAGATCCCCATCACGCATTACCAGCTCCAGGCGTCCGGCGGGCACCGCGTCGAGCGCGCCCGGGAGATGGATGAAGACGAAGCGGACGGCCATCAAAAATCCAGATCAGGTTCTGAGTTTCGACGCGCACGACGCATCTTGTGCTGCTCGATCAGAGCGGCGGAGGTCGGGTCAGTGATCGCGTTGAGTTGCTTCAGCAGTCCCAGTTGCTGCATGACCAGCAACCAGGTACCCAGTGCCGTCTCGACGCTGCCCTTCTCGATCCTGATGACCGTCGCCGGACTCGTCTTGGCACGCGCGGCGAGCTCCGTTTGCGGCATCCGCCGAGCAAGCCGCGCTTCGCGTACGAGACTACCCAGATGGCGGGCCGAGCGGATTGTCTCAGGGGTGGCGTACTCACCAGTCATGATGCGCATTTACTATCTTCCATACAATCTTATCCCGCTTAAGCTATCATGGATGATAGTAGATTTGGTTTTCTTACCGCTCTTCTCGGCTCTCAGTCCTCAGCCCCATGCATCCTGCGCATGAAGGCCTTCTCGCGCTCGGCGATCGTGTGCAGGAAGTCGTAAGCGCCGTGCAGTTTGGTGAAGGCATCGAAGCCGCGTTCAAGAAAGGACTGCAGCGCGCCCAGGCCGGCCAGCTTGGCGGGCCAGTGGCAGACCGCCAACAGTTCACGCACCATCCGCTTGCGCACGATCCGGTCCAGGCCGCGGCCCAGGCGCAGGATCAGCGCCAGTTGATGGCGGCGGTCGGCAACGTCTTCGGGGTCGGCATAGGCGCGGGCATACATTTCCTCGGTCAACTCGGTCGGCGGGCCGTTTGTTTCGAGCCGGCCGGTGACGCGCAGATCGAGCAGATGGCTGAGCACGTTCAGCTCCAGCGCGATGGCCACCGTGCCGAGGACCGCTTCGGGCAGCAGCCGGACCATGATCGGGAAGATCTTCTCGACATCGCGGTCGCGCTGGCTGAAGTCCTGCTCACCATACAGGTCCGACAGGAAGAACTCGCAGGCGGCGGCGAAACGTGGCTGGTCGCGCAGGTCGTTGTAGCTGGCGGCGAGCCGCCCGGCCTGCCAGGCACGCACCGCCGGCAGCCAGG
>JBGTIE010000807.1:0-2309 GCA_041745855.1 Lysobacterales bacterium
CACGCCGGATTCGCAGATTCCGGCCTGGTTGCTGGACAAGTCCTACGCAATCGCGGTCATCCCGGAAGTGGTCAAGGCCGGCTTCGTCGTTGGCGGTCATCGCGGCAAGGGTCTTATCTCGGTGCGCTCGCCCGATGGCACTTGGTCCAACCCGAGTTTCCTGACGATGACCGGCGGCAGCGTCGGCTTCCAGGGCGGCCTGCAATCGTCGGACATCAGTCTGGTGTTCCGCACCCAGCGCGGGGTCGATAACCTCTTCCATGGCAAGTTCACCCTGGGTGCCGACGCGTCGATCGCGGCCGGACCGGTCGGTCGGCAAGCCCAGGCCTCCACCGACAGCGAACTGAAAGCCGAAATCATCTCCTACGCCCGCACCCGCGGCCTGTTCGCCGGCGTGGCGCTCGATGGCACCGCACTGACCATCGACCACCGCGCCAACGAGCGCGTCTACGGCCCGGACGTTACCGCGCGAACGGTGTTCGAGGGTCGCGTGAGCAGCATACCGCAAGGCATCGTGCGCTTCCGCGACCAGTTGGAGGAACAGAGCGCGCGTTGAGCTGCGCTCACGTCAAGGGCCTCGCAGTTTTGTTCACGCTTCACGATTTAGCCTAAGCAATGGCGGTTCCGGGTCGACAAGATCGATCCGATCGGCGAGCATGCGGGCCGCTATTCCTTTCGCCACCGTGGATATTCCGATGCGCAGCCTGACCCGAATCCTCCCGCTGGCCGCACTGTGCGGCTCGGCCGCCATGGCACAGACGCTGCCGCCTGATCTAAGCCTCGATCCGTTCCTGTCAGGGCTGAGCCAGCCGGTCGCATTGCGCCATGCCGGCGACGGCAGCAACCGCATCTTTATTGTTGAGAAGGGCGGCAGCATCCGGGTGGCGCAGTTGGACAGCAATGGCGTTCCGACCTTGCTCGCTACACCCTTCCTGACCCAGTCGGTAACCACCAGCAGCGAATCCGGGCTGCTCGGGCTGGCATTCCACCCGCTATTCATGGTCAACGGCCAGTTTTACGTGGCCTTTACGGCGCCGTCCGCCGAGCCACGCCTGGGCTCCAGTCCGGACCAGGTAATCGCGCGCTTTACGGTGTCGGTGGGCAATCCTAACGTGGCCGACCCCGCCAGCCGGCTGGACATCCTGCGTGTGCCCGACCTGGCCGGAAACCACAACGGCGGCGACCTGCATTTTGGCCCGGACGGTTATCTCTACTATTCCTCGGGTGACGGTGGTCCGCAGAACGATCCCCATGGCTTTGCGCTGTGCAACTGGAGAAAACCGGCCAACACCAATCCGAACACTTGCACTCCGGCCGCCTCACCCACCCTGAACTACTGGCTGCTGGGCAAGATCCTGCGCATAGACGTCGACACGACCACGGCCACCGCCAGCGCCGAGATGTGCGGCGTCCCCACCGGCGGTCCGGCCAACTATTCGATTCCCCAAGGCAATCCCTTTACCGGTTCCGCCGACACCTGCGACGAGATCTGGCATACCGGCCTGCGCAATCCGTGGCGCTTCTCGTTCGACCGCGACACCGGTGACATGTACATCGCCGACGTCGGTCAGGGTGCCCGCGAAGAGGTCAACCGCTCGGCGCTCGGCCAGGCCTTGCACTACGGCTGGGGTTGCATGGAAGGCTTCCGGGTCAACAAGACGACGGCACCCTGCGTCAGCAGCACGACCAATTCCTTCCCCGGCTCCACCTTGCCATTGCTGGACTATCCACACGACGGGCACGGCAACCGCTCGATCAGCGGCGGCTACGTTTTCCGCGGCCCCTACCCGGCCATGCGCGGCACCTACTGGTTCGGGGACTACAACAGTGGCCGGATCTGGTACACGAGCGAGCCCGCAAAGGGAGTCTGGCCGAAGACCCAATTCGCCACCCACAGCGGCGTGGTCGGATTCGGCGAAGACGAGGCCGGCAATCTTTACTCGGTGAGCATCTTCATCTCGGGCATCAACGGCAACATCCGCAAGTTCGTGTCGGCCTTTACCGGGCCGGGCGACGAGATCTTCGACGATGGTTTCGAGTGACTTTAGGGTCGTGTAGCGGTATCACGCCGAAGTCATGGCGGATACCGCTTTCGTAGGCCGGTTCCTCGCGCCCGCCAAGCTTCGATTTTCGCCCTGAAACAGCCAGCGCGAGGCGGTCGGCGCTCTCTTTGGACTGCGGCGCTCTGCGCCGCTTTGGATGCTCTTGCGTTCCCCCAGCGCGCGGCGCAGAAGAGCCGCAGATCACCTGGTATGGCATTCCGCCGTGGAGGCGCTCAATGAGAAAGCCCAGGGCTTGGCCCAGGCCTA
>JBGTIE010000808.1:0-7496 GCA_041745855.1 Lysobacterales bacterium
ACGGCGCTGGGCGTGATCCGGGCTGGCGTCGCGTCTGGCCGCATCGATGCGGTCTACGCGGCCGAGACCCGCCCATGGCTGCAGGGCAGTCGGCTGACGCTATGGGAGCTACTGCAGGACGGGATCGAGGCCCGCCTGATCGCCGACGGCGCCGGCGCCTGGCTGATCGCCTCGGGCAAGGTCCAGTGGGTCATCACCGGTGCCGACCGGGTCTGTGCCAACGGCGATGCCGCCAACAAGATCGGCACGTTGGCCCACGCCGTCGCCGCCCGCCACTTCGGCGCCCGCTTCATGGTCGTATGTCCGTGGTCGACGGTAGACCTGAACACCGCCGACGGCAGCCAGATCGAAATCGAGGAGCGCTCCGGCGAGGAACTGCTGGGCGTCGCCGGCCAGCGCATCGCCGCCCCCGGCGCACTCGCCTGGAACCCGGTCTTCGACGTCACGCCGGCCGCCCTGATCGACGTGCTGGTGACCGAACGCGGCGCGATCGAGAAGCCCGATCGGGCGAAGATTGCGGCGTTGAGGTAGGGGCGGGCCGCCGGTTGTCTCGCGACTCGTCTTCGTCATTGCGAAGAAGCCTAAGCGACTGCGGCAATCGCGTTTGCTTCTTGCGAACAAGGAGCACTGGATTGCCGCGGCCCACGCCGAAAGAGTGCACGTCTTTGTTGGTGCCGCTGACACAAAAAAGCCCGCAGCGGTGCGGGCTTCGTCGTTGGTTCAGATCGTTCTGGAATCGTCCTGAACCTGTGTTTGGCTCCCGGAGCAGGACTCGAACCTGCGACCCAGTGATTAACAGTCACTTGCTCTACCGGCTGAGCTATCCGGGATCGGTGGAGCCGCGCATTGTGTGCAGGCGGGTCGTGGATGTCAACCCTTGCGGTCCTCAGATCAGGCCTGAACGATGCGCGATTGGTGCATCCTCGGCCAAGGTCAAAAGCGTGTAGGCAGTGCGCGCGGGGCCGAGCACGCGGCCGCCGGCGCGAAGTCAACCGGGGCAGCGATCGCCACTCCACGCGCGCCGGGACCGCGCTACTTCAACACAATGCCGAATCCCGCCCGGATCCTGACTAAATCAGACGGGACGCGACGCCCTTGCCCTTCTGGGCCCTGGGCCCTGAGCCCTGGGCCCTGCTCTTCTGACCCTCAGCCCTCAGCCCTTGATACTCGCTACTGGAACAGGCGACCGGAACTGCTCCTAAAACTCCAGTTCCCGCTGCAAGAACCCCAGCACATCCGTCCACTCCTCGATCTGCATCGAGGTTGGCTTGCCGGCGCCGTGGCCGCCACGAGTGTCGATCCGGATCAGCATCGGCTGGTCGCCCGAATAGGCGGTCTGCAGCGCGGCGGCGTACTTGAAACTGTGGGCCGGGAAGACGCGGTCGTCGTGGTCGCCGGTGGTGATCAGGGTAGCGGGGTAGGCGACGCCAGGGCGAATGTTGTGCAGTGGCGAATAGGCGTAGATCGCGTCGAACTCGGTCGGATCCTGCGGCGAACCAAAGTCGCTCTCCCAGGCCCAGCCGATAGTGAACTTGTTGAAGCGCAGCATGTCCAGCACGCCCACGCCGGGCACCGACGCGGCGAACAATTCCGGTCTTTGCTGTGCCACCGCGGCGGCAAGCAGTCCGCCATTGCTGCGACCGTGAATGGCCAGCCGGTCGGGCTGGGTCCAGCCTTCGGCGATCAGATACTCCGCTGCGCTGGCGAAATCGTCGAAAGCGTTCTGCCGGTTCAGCTTCATGCCGGCTTCGTGCCAGGCCTTGCCATACTCACCGCCGCCGCGCAGGTTGGCCAACGCATACACGCCGCCCATCTCCAGCCAGACCGCCACCGGCACCGAATAACTCGGCGTCAGCGGAATGTTGAAGCCGCCGTAGCCGTACAGCAGAGTTGGCTGCATGCCATCGATGTGGACCCCCTTGCGGGCGGTGATGAACATCGGAATGCGGGTGCCATCCTTGCTCGGATAGAACACCTGACGCGTCTCATAGCGGCTGCCGTCGAAACCGGTCTGCGGTCGGCGAAAGACGGTCGACACGCCGGTCTCCACATCGAGTCTGTAGATCGCATGCGGCTCGGTGAAACTGGTGTAGCTGTAGAAGGTCTCGCTGTCCTTGTAGCCGCCTTCCAGACCGCTGGCCGTACCCAGCCCGGGCAGGATGATCTCGCGCTCGATCTGGCCATCCAGCCCGGCCACGACAACCTGGCTGTGAGCGTCCTTAAGATAGTGCAGTACGAACCGTCCGCCGACGGCACTGACCCGGGTCAGGGTGGCCTCGGTCTGCGGCACCACTTCCCGCCAGGCGCTTTGCGCCGGGTTGGCCAGATCGATCGCAATCACGCGCGAGCGCGGCGCTTCGTGGTTGGTCAGGAAGTAGAAGGTGTCGCCCTCGTTGTGGATGTAGCTGAAGCTCGCGATGAGCTCGTCGATCAGCTCGACGGTTGTGCCCTGATCACGGTCCAGCCGCTGATAGAACAAACGGTTGCGCTCGTCGGTGCCCTGCCAGACGCCGAAGATCAGGAACCTCCCGTCATCGCTGACCTGGCTGCCAAAACCCCACTTGGGCTGGTCCGGGCGGGCGTAGACCAGTGCGTCCGCTGCCTGGTCGGTGCCGAGGCGGTGGAAGTAGACCTTCTGATTCTCGTTGACGGCTCGCAGGGGATCCTCGCCCTCCGGTGCGTCATAGCGGGCGTAATAAAAACCGCTGCCATCCTTGGCCCAGCTGGCACCGGAAAACTTGACCCAGCGCAGGTGATCGCCGGTGTCCTTGCCGCTGTCGACTTTGCGCACGAACCATTCCTGCCAGTCCGAGCCGCCGGAGGAGGTGCCGTACGCCATGTAGCGACCGTCTTCGCTCAGCTCTATACCAGTCAGCGCAATGGTGCCGTCGGCAGCGAGCTGGTTCGGATCGAGCAGCACGCGCGGGGTGGCGTCGAGGCTGTCAGCCACATACAGCACAGCCTGGTTCTGGAGGCCGTCGTTGCGGGTGTAGAAGTAGCGGCCGGCCTTCTTCTCCGGCAGGCCGAAGCGCTCGTAGTTCCAAAGCGTACTGAGCTTGGCCTTGATATCCGCGCGGCCTTCAACCTGCGCCAGATAGGCATCGGTAACCTTGTTCTGCGCCTCGATCCAGGCGCGCGTCTCGGCACTGTCGAGTTCTTCCAGCCAGCGATAGGGATCGGCAACCCGGACCGTGCCGGCGCGGGCGCTCGCGTACTCGTCGTAGTGCTTGACGCTGCGGCTGACCGGGTAGCTGTACTTGGCCTGGCTACCGACGTCGGTGGCCGGGGGACTGTTGCTGCAGGCATTCAGCAGCATTACCGACACGGCCGGAATGAGTATTGTTGGTCGCAGGATCGATGGAAGCATCGGAAGTACTCGCAAATCGAGGGTAGGGGATGTCCGGGCCGGCTGGGCGCAACAAGGCCTTCGGACAAGGCGGGTGGAGCTTGCGCAGAGGCGGCCTTGACGTCAACCGCCATCGGTCACTTGCCATCGTCGCTGATGTAGCGCGGACCCTTGCCGGCGGTCTTCTCGTAGACGCCACCGCCGACCTTCTTGTATTGGGTGAAGCCGCGCTTGGAGAAGTGCGATTCCTGCAGCATGTGGGCGCCGCCGGTGACCACGCTGGGGGCGGAGATGAGCTGCCGCAAGACCGCGCCGCAGGCGCTGCAGCGTTCGGGCGCGACGTCATCGGCGCGCAGGAAGACCTCGATGCCCTCGGCGCACACCGGGCAGCCTTCGCCCTCAGGGCGGTACTCATAGATCGGCATGATCTCTGCGCTCACACATCGGACGTATCCAGCATGGGTTCGGCGTCGTCCAATTCAAGCTCCGCGGACTCTCCGGGCCAACCGCTGAGCTCGGTCCAGCGGTTGACGATCTGACAGAACAGCAGGGCGGTCTGGCGAGTGTCATAGACGGCCGAATGTGCTTCGCGACTGTCCCACTCCAGTCCTGCCGCCCGCATTGCCTTGGCCAGCACGGTCTGACCATAGGCGAGCGCGGCCAGGCTCACCGTATCGAGCGTGCTGAAGGGGTGGAAGGGGCTGCGCTTGTGCTGGGTACGCTTGATCGCCGCGTTCAGGAAAGACATGTCGAATGAGGCGTTGTGGCCGACCAGGATCGCACGCTGGCATCCGTGCTTCTTCACCGCGGTACGCACCGGCCCGAAGATGTGATCCAGCGCCGCTTTTTCTTCGCGTGCCGCGCGCAGTGGGTGGAAGGGGTCGATGCCGGTGAATTCCAGCGATCTGGGATCCAGATTGGCCCCAGGAAACGGAATCACATGGGTGTAGACCGCTTCACCGGGCTCGATCATGCCGCCCTCACCGAGTTCGATCGGTACCGCCGCGATCTCCAACAGGGCATCGGTGTCCGCGTTGAAGCCACCGCATTCGACGTCGACGACGACGGGCAGGAAACCGCGAAAGCGTTGGGAGAGAGTCTTCATGCGGCGGCGAGGATAGCAGCAGGCGGGTGAAGGGCAGTGGCGGCTGTGGTACTTGGCGGGTGCGGGTTCGAAGGCGGGCGGATCCGGCGTTGGGGAGCAAGTCGGGAGTTGGGAGTCGGGAGTGCGACACTCGGACCGGTTGGTGGTTGCTGTAGTACCGTTGCGGCTACCGTGAGCGCTAGCTCACTCTCCGATCGATATCAGCGGTTGAAAGACAGCGGCGCGTAGCTGGGCTGTTGCGCTGGATCGCGCCTTTGATTTTACTCCCGACTCCCGCCCGACTCCCGCCCGACTCCCGACTCCCGACTTGTCGTTCTTCAGTAGTAGCGTCCAGCGCGCGCGTTGTAACGGTCGAACACCTCACAGGCTCGCTCGCGCAGCAAATCGCGTTCGACATCGATCTTGCGTGCCTCCAGTTCCGCCACCCACTCGGCGGGCAGCGGTCCTTCGTCAAATTCGGTCATTCGTTCGACATCCTCGCCGCGGGCACCGATCAAAATGCGATCAATACCGGCCCACAGGCTGCCGCCGAAGCACATCGCGCAGGGTTGGGCCGAGGTTGCCAGGGTGTAGCGCTGACCGTTCGCGTTGAGACGAAAGCGGCCAGCCCGATGCTGGGCGAAGCTGAAGGCCATCATCTCGGCATGTGCGATCGAGCAGTTCAGCGGCACCACCCGATTTACCCCGGCCCCGACTACCCGGCCGCCCTCATCGAAGATCGCCGCCCCAAACGGCCCGCCGCTGCCATGCTCCACATTCGCCAGCGCCAGATCGATCGCCAATTGCATCTGAGCTTCGATGTCGATGGTCGGCTCGCGACCAGCGAGAAGGTCCGGCAGCCATTCCGGGAGTTGCAGTACAACCGCAAGCGACATGGGGGCACCGGTTGGGTGAGGGAATGGCTTATTCTGGCCGCTATGCATCCTCACGACCAGCAAAGCTCCTATGGAACCAGGGCCCAGGGCTCAGGGCCCAGGGCCCAGAAGAGCAAGAAGAGCAGGGCACAGGGCTCAGGGCCCAGGGCACTGAAGAGCGGCTATCCGAGGCTCTGGCCCTTCACTGGGCCCTGTGCCCTGGGCCCTGGCCCCTGGCTTTCCGGGCCCTCGCTTCCGGAGCCTCGCTAAATGGCCTCGCGCTCAAGCTACGTCTGCGCCGAATGCGGCTCGGCCCAACCCAAGTGGTCCGGGCAGTGTCCGGATTGCGAGGCGTGGAACAGCATGAGCGAGCAGCTGGTCATGCCGTCGAAGGCGCGTGCGGGCGGATTTTCCGGGGCTCGTAGTGGGGTAGTGGAGGATCTGGCAGCGGTGTCGGCGGACCGGGCGCCGCGTCGGCCCAGTGGGTTGGCAGAGCTGGACCGGGTCCTCGGCGGCGGCATCGTCGCCGGATCGGTGGTGCTGATCGGCGGGGATCCGGGTATCGGCAAGTCGACCCTGCTGCTGCAGGTGCTGGTGGCGCAGGTGCGCACGGCGAAAGTGCTGTATGTCTCGGGCGAGGAATCACTCGGACAAATCGCCGCGCGCGCAGCAAGGCTCGATGGCAGCGTGGAAGGGGTGCGCTGCCTGGCCGAAACAGACGTCGAGGTGATCCTCGCCACGGCGGCGCAGGAGAAGCCGCAACTGCTGGTCATCGACTCGATCCAGACCTGCTATACGGGCGAGTTGACGGCGGCGCCCGGGTCGGTCTCGCAAGTGCGTGAGACCGCCGCTCGGCTGACGCGCTTTGCCAAGCAGAACGGCATCAGCGTGTTCCTGATCGGTCACGTCACCAAGGAGGGCGGCATCGCCGGGCCACGCGTGCTCGAGCACATGGTCGATGCGGTGCTGTACTTCGAAGGCGATGCCGGCGGCCGGTTGCGGATTCTGCGCGGGATCAAGAATCGCTTTGGTGCGGTCAACGAGATCGGCGTCTTCGCGATGACCGATCGCGGCTTGCGTGAGGTCCCGAACCCATCGGCCATGTTCCTTTCCGGCGCTGACGCCGACCGTCCCGGCAGCGCGATCATGGTCACCCGCGAGGGCACGCGGCCGCTGTTGGTCGAGGTCCAGGCGCTGGTCGACGCCTCGCCGCTATCCAACCCCCGTCGGGTCGCGGTGGGGATGGAGCAGAACCGCCTGGCCATGCTGCTGGCGGTGCTGCATCGCCACGGCGGTGTCGTGGTCGGTGACCAGGATGTGTTCGTCAACGTCGTCGGCGGCATCCGCGTGCAGGAGACCGCCGCCGACCTGCCGGTGCTGCTGGCGGTGCTGTCGTCACTGCGCGACCAGCCACTGGCGGAGAAGACCGTGGCCTTCGGCGAGGTCGGCCTGTCGGGCGAGATCCGCCCGGTGCCCAACGGCGAGGAGCGGCTGAAGGAGGCCGCCACGCACGGATTCAAACGCGCGATCGTGGCGAAGGCGAATGCGCCCAAGGGTGCAGGCCCCAAGGGGCTGGAAATCATCGCGGTCGAGCGCCTCGCCGACGCCCTCGACGCCGCGTAGCGCAGGCGCTTCCGACCGGTTCGCATGGACTGCGCGACAACGCCGGTCCCGGCCCCCTACGTGCGCTGCAGCACCAGTTCAAGCACGAACTTGCTGCCGAAGAACGCCAGCACCAGCAGCGCCATCGCTGCCAGCGTCCAGCGCACCGCCATCGGCCCGCGCCAGCCGTGGCGCCAGCGACCCAGCAGCAAGGCCCCGAACGCCAGCCATGAAAGCGCGCTGAGCACAGTCTTGTGCAACAGGTGCTGGGCGAGCAAATCCTGCACGAACAGCAGGCCGCTCAGCAGGGTGGCGGTGAGCAGGACGAAGCCGACCGCGATGGTGCGGAACAGCAGGGTTTCGAGTTCGGTCAGCGTGGGCAGGGCGCGCAGCCAGCGGTGGAACTCGCGCCGGCGCAGCGCGCGCTCCTGCACCCACAGCATGATCGCCAGCAGGGCGGCAATCGCGAGCGTGGCGTAGGCCAGCAGCGCGCACCAGGCATGCAGTTGCAGGTGCCAGTCGAGCGTTTCCGCCGTGCGAGGGCCGTGCGCGGCGTAAGCGACCAGCGCTGCGGCCGCAAGCGAGATCG
>JBGTIE010000809.1:0-5186 GCA_041745855.1 Lysobacterales bacterium
TGCCTGGGTCACCGCATGTGGGCGCGGACCGCCGTACAGGTAGGTGCCGACATCGCTCTTGTGGAGAATGTTGCCGGAGGCGTCGTAGCTCTGGGATTGTTCGTCAATACATGGGGCGTCGCTCCATGGAATACACGCCCAAGTCATGAGCAGGCGATTCCGGTCGTCATAGCTGAACGTTTCCCAGCTGTTATGCCGCTCCCCCAGTTCGTAACGATTGACCAGGTTGCCGATCGCGTCCCAATGCAGCCGCAGATCCTGCAGCAGAATCTGACCATTGCTGTCGGTCAGGTTGAGTGGTCTACCGGTGCTGGCCTCGTAGGTCGCATAGACATCCACCCCATTACCCAACCGGGCCTGGGTAGGCTGGCCGCGCGGATCGGTCGCGATCAGTTCCCAGTAGGTCTGACCCTGATCGCCAGGGGCCGCTTCGCGCAGCAGCTTGAGGTGACCTTCGCTGCCATACACATAGCGCAGACCGCGCTCGCCACCGGAGACATCGAAGCTCTGGAAAGCGCGACCAAACTCATCGAAGGTCGACGATTCGGTGTACTGCACCGAACTCTGGTTGGGTTCGTTGATCGTGGTCGTGCGGCCACTGTTGCGACCGAAATTGTCGTAGCTGTAGCTGTGGCTTTCCTGATGCGTGCCCAGCACGGAGTCGTTGTAGGAATAGCTGTCGCTGACCAGCTGGCCGAAGCGCGGGGTCTGCGGCGAGCTGTCGTCATAGACCCAGTTGGCGATGCCGCGCTCGCTTCCAGCGCAACTCACCAGATCGCTCACGCCACTGCGTTCACGCCGAGACACCAGCCGACCGAGTTCGTCGTAGCTGTTGGCGACACCCTGGCCCTTGGCATCGATCTGGCACAGCAGTTCGCCATAGCCGTTGTGGTGATAGCGCCAGGTGCCCTTGTCCGGGTCGATCACCTGGGTGCGCTGACCAGCCAGGGTGTAGGAGATCTGGATCTGGTCCACCGGCCCGTCCAGCGGGCCATCCGTTGACTTCAGGCGGCCGAGTGAGTCATAGGCGTGGGTGGTCTCCGCCTGATCAGCGCTGCCGTAGGCGACCGTCTCCGAGATGGTCTCGCCGACGGCGTTGACCACCTTCACGGTCACCTGGCCCAGCGCGTTGGTACTGCGCGTCTCGCGGGCGCTGTAGGTGGCACTCTGGAGGCTGCCGTCGGGGAAGCGCAGGAATTCGACCCGACCAAATTCGTCGTAAACCGTGCGGGTCCAGTAGCTCGGCTTGGTGAACTCATAGGGTTCGGAAGTCTCGATCGGCCGGGAGGCGTAGTCGTAGTGCACGTCGGCGTAAATCCGCGCACCGTTGACGGTCCAGCTGACCTTGCGGGTCTCGCGGCCGAGCAGATCCTTGCACACGGTGCTGCGCATGCCACCGGCCGCAGTGTGCTCTTCGCGCAAAGCGGTCCCGGTCGGGCAATAGTTGTTGGCACCGACACCGGGCGCGAACACCACACGGCTCCAGCCACCGGTTGCGCTGTAGCTGTAGTGCGGCCGTCCGAGCGGGTCGTAGAACTGGTAGCTGCTCACACCCTGGGCGTTGGTGGACTGCAGGACGTTGCCGTAGTGGTCGCGCAAGTTTACTGAGTTGACGGTGCGGAACTGGCCCTGGACGTAGACCTGCTCTTCCTCCACGAAGCGACCCTTGTTGTCCCAGATCCGCTTCATTTGGCGCGGCGTGGTCTGGGCGCGTGCGGTCGTCGTCGTGGTTTCGATCAGACCGAACTGGTTCAGGGTGTGAACGGTGTTGCGTTCGAAACTGCCGATGGTGGCGCAGCTGGTCGGCTGGACGGTTTCACGCGTCAGAATTCCGGTGTCAGCGTCGTAGCCGAAGCTGCTGATGCGAGTGAAGTTCTCGCTGCCTCGGGTGCTGGTGACCACGCTGCAGCTGAGCATCCCGAGCTTCCATGCCGCCGGGACGTTGCTGAAGGTGTTCTGCGCCCGTTGCGTGGCGAAGGGCACGAAAGCCAGTTCGTCGTCGTAGTCGATCTTGTTGACGATCTCGACATTGCCGTAGGCATCCAGACTGCTGTTCGTAGTGCGATTGCGCGAGACGAAGGCCCGGCCGTTGACCACGCCGCTGGCGTTATAGGCCGGAACATAGCTGGTGACATCGGCCGACGCCAGATAAGGGTGCACCAGGCCGGCAACGGTGGCCAGACTGGCCCATTGGTTGACGGTCTGACCGAGCACGAGGCCGGAACTGATTGCCGTATTTCCGCAGCTGCCCGTACACGGCAGCAGGGGATCCTGCTGGTCGTTCGATGGCCACGGTGGCGCCGGCTGATAGGAGCTTTCCGTGCGTTCGGGGAAGCCGATGTACGGGAACTCCTGCTGGTACCGGGTGCGGGTCAGCATCGCGCTTTGCGGGTCATAGCTGGCCACCTCGCGGAAACCAAGGAAGCCGCGACCACCTGCCTGGATCTTGGCGCCGGTGTAGTAGTAGCGGGTCAGCGTGGTGCCGTTTGGCAACGCGGTGCTGCCGGTCGCGTTGGCGTTCAGCTGGTACTGCGGCGCCAGGGAGCGCGCCGTCTGGATCACGTACATCGGCGCGATCAGATCGTACACCGGCGCACCATTGCCCATGCCCAGATACGGCCCGCCATTGCCGCGGGTGTAGACGCTGCGTTGGGCGAGCGAGGCATAGTCGACCTCGGTCCAGGCGCCCAGGCCATCGGTGATCCTGCGGATGGCGTGGAGGTTGGTATAGCATGGCACGCCGGTGCATGCGCCAGGCGGCGTGACAGTGCCGCGTGCGATGTCCAACTGCCAGGTCGAGGAACCTGTTTTTCGGAACAGCGCGTGGTCGGTCAGGCCGTTGCCAGTCCAGTCGACGAACTGACTCTGCCAGCCGTCGTCCATGTTTCCTGCCCTGGTCGGACTGGCGTGGACAGTAGGCCGGAAGCGCCCGATCAGCGCGCCGCCGGCGCCCTGGGCGCCCTCCCAGAAGCGAACGTTCCAGATCGCGCCATTGGAGTTGTTGCTCGGGTAGACAAGATCGGGGAGCCCGTCGCCATTGTAGTCAACGAGCCGGGCGTGCTTGGAAAGGCTGCTGGTCAGGGCGGGCTGCGTAGCCTGTGCCTGCACCGTGCCAAGACCTGCCCCTGTATTGATCTGCACCCACACATTGCACCCAGCCGCAGCACAGTTGCTGGTCTGGATGGTCACCATATCCGTCAGACCATCGCCGTTGAGATCGGTCGGCAGATAATTTGCCTCGCCAAAGACCTCGGCGACGTCGGCATAGCTGGCCAGCTTCAGCGAGCCGTCGGTCTGCGGTTCGATCTGGAAGATGCGGTGGCGCTCGGCAACGATTTCAGTATACGTGGCGCCATCGCCGGTGCCGTTCAGGTCGACGAGGACATTGCTGCCGATGATCGGGATGTCGCCGTAGCACCTCATCTGAACCTTCGCGCTGGCCAGAATGGCGCTTCGACCACCACCATCGACGGTAAACGCGCCGGCACGATCGAGCTCCACCGAGAACAGCCACTGCGGAGCTTCCGTGCACGACCCCGGCAACGGTTGCGAGTTATCCAGCCAATCGAAGCCCCCGCTTACCTGGACGCCTTCGTCGAATACCTGCAAGGTTCCAGGCGGCAGACTCTGCGCGTTGTTGGCGTACAGCCAAACAGGCGGGCGCGCTCCGTCAGGGTTCCACGGACCGTAGTTGCCGCCCTCGCTGCCCTCGCCAATGCCGATCGCCGATGCGGGAGCGGCAGCAGTGCCACTGCCGGGGAAGTCCAGCATCAGATCGGCCAGGCCGTCGCCGTTCCAGTCCACAACTGACAGTGAGGAAGTATGCAGCTCAGGGCCAATATCCGGCGCACTGACCAGCTTGATCGCGGCGCCGAGAGCATTGCCCTGCAAATCGTGATAGTAGATGCCGTTGTTCGTGGCCGCGGTGCACTTGGTCGCAGCGTAAACGACGCCCTGGAAGCCGGTGCCGTTGAGGTCGATAGCTTGCACATTGTGCAGGTCGTCTATTTTCACCCCACAAGCAGCTGCAAACTTCGGGCCGACGGTAAAGTCGCCCGCCGTGTCGGCCAAAAGCACCTGAAGATCGGCGCTCTGACCATTCTCGCCGCTAACGACGACCAGATCCTGGCGACCGTCGCCATTGAGATCGACGGGGACGGAATATCGGAAGTGGCTGAAGGTGGTGGTCGGCGTGTAAGCCGCCGCGGCAGGGATCGTTTGCGCGCCGGTGGTCCAGTTGAAGGTGGTGGCCGGCAGGCAATCCGCCGCGGAGCCGCTGAAACACTCTGCGACCGACGTCAGAATACTGCGGCCACCGGTACTGAGTGGTGGGTAATGGTAGACCGCATCGTTGCTCCAATTGAGGCGATAGTTGCGCAGCAGGACGCCGCCTTCGCCCAGTGAGCGAATAGCCTGCATGCGCAGCGTGCGCGCCGTCCTGGCGCCTGCGACCCAGCCTTGACCGCTCTCGACATTCGACAGGCTCTGGTAGTCGAAGCGGACTTCGGCGTAGGTGCCCGTATTGGCGCTCGTGTTGCCGGTGTACTTGACCGCTGACAGCACATATTCGATGCCCTGGGTGCCGTGCTGATACTCGTAGTCCATGTAGTTGTCGGCACGATCGGCGACCCGTGACAAGGGCCACGCGAAGATCGTCTGGCTTCCCACGGAAAAGTTGGTCAGGACACGCGCGCTGCTCGATGGATTGGCGCTGCCATAGGTGGAGCGGGTCCCGTCCTTGCGTTCGACCAGGAAGTGGGAGGGCGACTGCAGCGCGCCACTGCCATGGACGTTCTGCACGGTGACGCGGACGAACTGATCGCTCTCGAGTCGGTAGACGGCGCCGGTCTGCCCGTGACTGCCTGAAACCAGCTTGAGGCGCTGACCATCCAGGCAGAACTGGTCGGCGGTCGTCAGAGTGATCGGGTTGGCTTGTGCGTCGCCGTGTTCAGTGGCGGTGCCGCAGCGGTTGATGCTGCTCTGCCCGCTGATCTGCCAGCCCAGTCCCAGGGGGCCGGCGCCGTTGCGGCTGGAGTAGGCCAGTGCCAGTTCGGGCGCCATGTTACCCGAGCCCGGCATGACCATGATCGGCAAGCTGTAGGTCAGCGCGCCGGACTCGTCGACGCGGAACTCACCGCGACTGGCGCCAGTGCGCGCGCTGACTGGATCCACCTCGTGGCCCGGGT
>JBGTIE010000810.1:0-4208 GCA_041745855.1 Lysobacterales bacterium
CGCGGCGGTAACCCTGCCGACTCCTCCTGAAACAAACTGCGAGCACACGACCATGGCCGATCCATTCGTTGCAGAGATCCGCATTTTCCCGTTCAATTTTGCACCCAGGGGCTGGGCGTGGTGCGATGGCCAGTTGCTGCCCCTGTCGCAGAACACGGCACTGTTTTCGTTGCTGGGTACCACCTACGGCGGCAACGGTAAGAGCAATTTCGCCTTGCCCGATCTGCAAGGCAGGGCAGTGATGCAGCCGGGCCAGGGGCCAGGCCTGTCGTTACACGATCTAGGTGAGTCCGGTGGCAGCGAAACGGTAACCCTGCTCGAAAGTGAGATTCCGTCGCACAGCCATGCCTTGAGTCCCATGAATGAGGGCGCGACGGCAAATTTGGCATCGACAAGTTTTGCTTCCCGACCCTTCGGCCGCGGCAACAATTTGTATAGCACCGCAACTTCGCCGCTGGTGGCGATGAACGCCAACATGCTCGGGCCCACTGGTGGCGACCAGCCGCACAACAACATGATGCCGTACCTGACCTTCTACTTCTGCATCGCCCTGCAGGGTGTGTTCCCTCCGCGTACCTGAGTCGATGGAAGCCGGCCCGGCACTCGCGCTTCCACCGTACCAGGCGAGTCAGCTGGCTCCAGGGGCGAGCGGAGAATGGTCGTTGATCAAGGTCAGGCTGCCCGAGCGGGCAGCCGGGACCATCGTTGGGCGTCCGGACGCCTTTCGGTTCCGAGCCGGCGAGTACACCGAGCTACGTTATCGTGGCATCACCTTCATGACCGACCTGTACGACGAATGGTGGACCCAGCGGCGGGCGATCGAAAGGGCGCGTAGTAGTGGAGGTCGGGTCCTGATCACCGGGCTCGGTCTGGGAATGGTGGTCGAGGCGATTCTGTCCACGCCGGCACCTTCCCCGGTGCATTCGGTCACCGTGATCGAGAAATCCACGGATGTGATCCATCTGGTCGCGGCTCATCTGCTGCGTCAATTTGGCGACCGCGTCGAGATCATCCAGGCGGACGCGTTCAGCTGGAAGCCTTCTGGAAGGGTGCGTTTTGACACCGTCTGGCACGACATCTGGCCTGATCCCGACGCTGCCCAAGTAGACACTGACATCGACATGCTCCGTCAGCATCATCAGCCGTGGTCGGACTGGCAGGGATTCTGGCCCAGCGACTATAGAGACGCGCTCGCCGGCAGCTTGTGAGCGACTGTCGGCGGTTAGTTGAATACAAGCTCCAGCCGCGAGCGGCCGTCCTTCGGCTCTATAGGCACCAGAAATAGCGCCAACTCACCCAGCGCGGGATGAACCAGCGTGTAGAGGCCCTGACCACCGCGCATTCCCTCGGGTGCAAGCAGCGTGACCGAGAAGGGCGCCGCGCGTGGAGAAGGCGAGCGCAGTCGCTCGATCGAGTCCACCTTGAGGCGGTGCTCGTTATTTGCTAATGGCAACTCGCTGCCGCACAGCGACTCGAAGTCTTCCGGCATGATCTGGCTCAGGTCGTACATTTGGGGGTCCCCTGCAAGTTGGGCAGGCACTGATCGTAGACGAAGGGTGCGGGTCGATCCAGACCGGACTGCGGATGCTCCCGAACACCCCCTGGCCCTCACGACATCAACACGCCTTGTTCAGCTTCATTTGCAACTTTAATTGCTGCACGCAAGTTACCGGATGCGCATGAACACGCACTAAGGCACAATGGTGCCTTCAGGGTCAGGGGAAAGGGTGATGCGTCGTCGTGGATTGTTGACCGCCACAGTCGGCGCACTTGCTGCGCTCCCGCTCATGCCGTCACAGGCGGGCGCCTTCAGCGGCGCGTCGCCCGTGGGCGGTGCGCCGGGATGCGCCTTGTATCCGGTCTCGGTGAACCACCCGGGGCTGGCTGAACCCAACGGTGAGTTGCGCATCGAGCGCTACTGGTCAGCGGAGATCCACACCACCACACTGGCCCGCTGGGATTTTGACCTGAGTCTGATCGACGATACCGGCATTCCACGCAGCTATTTCGCCTGGCAGTTGCGTCGTTCCGGGAGCGGTCAACAGAGTGCCGGCAACAGCCTGCGGATGCGCTTTCCGCCTGGCTCGCAGCTCGGCGCACTGGCCACGGTGCAGCGGCGCAACCAGCGCGGCGGGTTATACACGCAGGGCTGGGCCGCTCAGCTGCCGAACGCGACCTTGATGGTCATCGCAACCGCGCGGGCGAGCACCGGCGCGCCGCCGGCGCTGGAACTGCTGCGTTTCGATCCAACCCGCCGCCTACTGACTCTCAGCACGGGCGACAAGCGCGATTTCGACGCCTTGCTGATCGAGACCAGCTGAACCGGTGTTCAGGTCGGGGCCGGAGCCACTGCGGGCCTTCGCGGCACCGCAGCATCGCTGTCGGGTACCGGGCATCAGCTTTCGGCCGATGGCCGATGCCGATCTGCCTTTCCTGGCCGATCTCTACGCCAGCACCCGCGAGGCAGAACTGGCGCCGGTGCCCTGGCCGGAGGAAGCCAAACGCGCCTTCCTGCAAGACCAGTTTGCCAAGCAGCACGACCACTACCAACAGCACTATCAGGGTGCCGACTACTGGGTGATCGAGCAGGATGACCGGCCTGTGGGTCGGGTTTATGTCTACCGTAGTCCCGGCGAGATCCGGCTGATGGACATCGCGCTGCTGCCGGAGCAGCGCGGTCGAGGAACAGGTACGACCTTGCTGGCGGAACTGGTCGAGGAAGCGGATCGGCACGGCGCGCAGATCACACTGCATGTCGAAGGCGACAATCCGGTCAAGCGCTTGTATCGGCGACTCGGTTTTGTGCGGGTCGAGGAGCGCGGGCCTTACGAGTTCCTGTCCCGACCAGCTCGATCGCCGGGCGACTGAGCAAGGCGTCAAACCGATCGTACTTCTCAAGTTCGGGCACTCGCGCAAGACCAGAACGAAATATCCCGCCGATCCTTGCGGATCGGCGGGATCTGCCTTCCCTGGCGCCGCTGTCGGAGCGGTCTCCAGCCAAGGGTTGCCTCAGGGCTTGGACGGAGCGCCGTCAACCCGGATGTAGTCGCGGTTGCGCTCGATCGTGGCCAGGCCGATGCCCTTGACCAGGGCCAGCTCGTCGGCGCTCTTGAAGGCGCCGTTGGCATTGCGGTACTCGACGATGGCTGCGGCCTTGGCCGGACCGACGCCATCGAGGCTGGCGGCCAGGGTGGCGGCGTCGGCGCTGTTGACGTCGACCGGCTGACCGGCGAAGGCGGGGATGGCCAGGGCGAGGCTGAGCAGCAGGGCGGAGAGGAACTTGATCATGGTGTACTCCTTTGAATTGCAGTGGTTTGGGTGAACCCGCAGCGCGCTGCGGCGGGGTGAACACAGATTAGATCTGCGATTCGCGGCTGAAAATCAGCCGATGCCGCCACGACACGTAAGCCGATGACACCAATTCACGTCAGCTTTTTCCTACAAGCTATGCTTGGCGCTCCACCGGACCGCGAAAATCACCCATGCGCTGGCTATCGTTGTTGCTGTTGCTCCCCCTGCTCGGACTGGATCCACTGCTGGCGCGCGAAGCGCCAGTCGAGCTGCCGGAAATTGCTTTCGAACGCTTCGTGCTCGATAACGGCCTGACAGTGGTCGTGCACGAGGACCGCAAGGCACCGATCATCGCGGTGAGCCTGTGGTATCACGTTGGCAGCAAGGACGAGCCGGCTGGTCGGACCGGCTTTGCGCATCTGTTCGAACACCTGATGTTCAACGGCAGCGAGCATCATCCGGGCGAGTACTTCGGCCCCTTCGAGGCGGTCGGTGCGACCGACATGAACGGCACCACCTCGCTCGACCGGACCAACTATTTTCAGACCGTCCCTACCACCGCGCTGGAACTGGCACTGTGGATGGAGTCCGACCGGATGGGTCACCTGCTGCCGGCGATCGATCAGGCCAAGCTGGACGAGCAGCGGGGCGTGGTCAAGAACGAAAAGCGCGAAGGCGACAACCGCCCCTACGGCCAGGTCTGGTCGCGGCTGCTGGCGGCCAGCTTCCCGCAGGGTCACCCCTATCATCACGACACGATCGGCTCGATGGACGATCTGGATGCTGCCTCGGTCGAGGACGTCGGCAACTGGTTCGAGGCCTGGTATGGCGCCGCCAATGCCACCCTGGTGCTGGCCGGCGATATCGATGCGGCCACCGCCCGCCCGCTGGTCGAGCGCCACTTCGGCTGGATTGCC